>MFXJ01000052.1:0-1995 GCA_001787465.1 Candidatus Peregrinibacteria bacterium RIFOXYB2_FULL_32_7
TTACTTTTGATGGCGGAACTTTACTTTTCCCTTTAAGTTATATTTTTGGCGATGTTTTAACGGAAGTTTATGGATATAAAAAAGCAAAAAAAATTATTTGGCTCGGATTTATCTGCGCTTTTTTAATGTCAATTACTTTTATCATTGTCGGCAAACTCCCTCCGGCTACGGATTGGGGAAATCAAGAAGCTTATAATGCAATCCTCGGTCTTACTCCAAGAATTGTTATTGCTAGTTTAGTTGCCTATTTTTCTGGTTCTTTTTCAAATTCTTACGTACTTGCCAAAATGAAAATTTGGACAAAAGGAAAAATGTTATGGACAAGAACAATCAGCTCAACAATTATTGGCGAATTTGTAGATACTACGCTTTTTATAATCATCGCTTTTTACGGAATTCTGCCAAACTCGCTTTTAATCACAATCATTATTTCAAACTATATTTTTAAAACTGGTCTTGAAGTAATTTTTACACCAATCACCTACAAAATTGTAAACAAACTTAAAAAAGATGAACAAGAAGATTATTTTGATTACAAAACTGATTTTAATCCGTTTAAAAGATAAATTCACATCTTGAAACTTTTGAATCAAAAGCATATTTTAAACGTACATAATATTTAAATATTTTGACGCACAAAATTCAGGCGACAATGTGAATTGCCCCCTTCGCAATATTGCATTTTTAAAAACTTTATCCTTTTTCCTTTATTTTTTATCCTAAATTTAATCAAAATCTTTGACACTACCCTTCGAGATGGGGAACAAGCTCCTGGATTCTCAATGAATACCGATGAGAAAATCAGGCTGGCTCTGCAACTTGAAAAACTTGGCGTTGATACAATCGAAGCCGGATTCCCAATTGCTTCACCTGATGATTTTATGGCAGTTTCCAAAATCACTGAAAAAGTTAAAAATTCTGAAATTTGCGCACTAGCCAGATGCCTAGAAAAAGATATCAAAATCGCTTGGAATGCCCTTAAAAAAGCCAAAAAACCTCGAATTCATACTTTTTTAGCTACCAGCGATATTCATTTAAAATATAAACTCAAAATGACTCGAAAAGAAGCTTTGCAACAGATTAAAGATATGGTTTGCTTGGCAAAAAAACTATGCAGTCGAGTAGATTTTTCACCTGAAGATGCCTGCAGAACTGAACCAAATTTTCTTTATCAAGCTTTAGAAACTGCAATTCAAGCTGGGGCTGATACTCTAAATATTCCTGATACTGTTGGATATTCAACTCCTTATGAATTCGGACAAATTATTAAAAATATTAAAGAAAATGTAAAAGGAATTGAGAATGTAATTATTTCTACTCATTGCCATAATGATTTAGGTTTAGCGGTTGCTAATTCTCTTGCTGGAATTTTAAATGGCGCCAGACAAATTGAATGTACCATTAATGGCATTGGAGAACGAGCTGGCAATGCCGCTCTGGAAGAAGTTGTCATGGCCATCAAAACTAGACCGAAATATTTTAACGTTAAAACAAATATCAAAACCAAACAAATTCACAAAACCAGCAAACTATTGACTCAAATCACTGGCATTTCTGTTCAGCCAAACAAAGCGATCGTTGGCTCAAATGCCTTCGCTCATGAAGCTGGAATTCATCAGGACGGAATTTTGAAAGAAAAATCAACTTATGAAATCATGCAACCTGAAGATATCGGTCTTAATGAAAATAAATTAGTGCTTGGTAAACATTCAGGCCGGCACGCTTTTTCCAAAAGAATCAAAGATCTTGGCTATAATTTAAATCAAACTCAAATCAATAAAGCCTTTGAAGAATTTAAAAATTTAGCTGACAAAAAGAAAACTGTTTATGACGAAGATTTGGAATTAATCGCACAAGAAGAAAGCAAAAATTTCAAAAAAATCTGGGAACTTAAGCAAGTACAAGTCTCCTGTGGCTCGCATTCAATTCCGACCGCATCTATTGAGCTTAAAAATCTTAAAACCGACAAATGCATAAAAGAATCTGGCATAGGCA
>MFXJ01000052.1:2010-3794 GCA_001787465.1 Candidatus Peregrinibacteria bacterium RIFOXYB2_FULL_32_7
GCATTTATCAAGCCATGGAAAAAATCATGGGCATTCATCCGAAACTAACTGAATTTTCAATGCTTGCCGTAACCGAAGGAATTGATGCTCAAGCCGAAGTTACCGTAAAAATACAATATAAAGGCAAAACATTTAGCGGTAGAGGCGCTAAAACTGATATAGTTGTCGCCAGCACCATCGCCTATCTGAATGCCTTAAATAGAGCCTTAATGTTAAAAGAACAAAGCACTCCCTCATTTCTATTCAAATGAAAAATCTTCTCCAAAATACTCTTTCCTCCCACAAAAATGTCCTACGAAATATTACACGACAGGAAATGATTAAATTTGCTGTTGCCAACAAAGAAGCAATGATTTCTGAAAATGGATGTTTAGCTACTTGGATGCCAGTACTTTCTACCGGAAGAAGACCTAGGAATACCTACATTGTCAAAAGAACCGAAAATGAAAAAACTATAGATTGGACAGGCGATAATAACATCCCAATTGATGAAGCTACTTTTAACATGGCTTTTGAAGATGGAGTGAAAATTTTATCAGATCAAAAAGAAATATTTGTGACTGATAGAGTTATTGGAGCTGATCCCGCTTATAGTTTGCCAGTCAAAACAATTACCGAAAAAGCTTTACACACGCTATTTATCGATAATATGTTTCGAGAAATTCCTAAAGAAATTGAAAAAAGTATTTTTTATGATAAAGAATTTACCCTGCTTGTTCTGCCTTATGCGAAATTAGATCAATCAAAATATACCAAAAGAGTCAGGACTTTGGAAACTGGAGAAACTGCTGATATCATGATTGCTATGGATATGGAAAGAAGAATCGGGCTAATAATTGGCTCAGCTTATATGGGTAGCATGAAAAAAATGCTATTTACGGTAATGAATTATTATCTACCTTTTGAAAACATCTTACCTTTGCATTGTTCAGCTAATGAAGGCGAAAAAGGTGACTGTGCTTTGCTTCTTGGACTTTCTGGAACTGGCAAAACTACTCTTTCCGCTGATCCAAAAAGAGCTTTACTTGGAGATGACGAACATGGTTGGAGCGAGAATGGCGTTGCCAATTTTGAAAATGGCTGTTATGCAAAAATGATTGATATAAAAAAAGAAAAAGAACCTGATATTTACGATGCAGTTATGCACCAAGATAATTATTTAAATCATGGCGCAATTGTTGAAAATGCAATGATCTATCCAAACGGCAAATTTGACTTTTTTGACGAAAGACTTACCGAAAATTCCAGAGCTTCTTATCCTTTACATTTCTTAAAAAATACAAAAAAATCCTCAATGTCAGGCCACGCAGAAACTATATTATTTTTAACAGCTGATGCTTATGGAGTCTTACCTCCAGTAGCTAAATTAGACAAAAATCAAGCCATGCTTTGGTTTCTAATGGGATATACCAGTAAACTTGCCGGAACTGAAACTGGAATTACTGAACCAATCGCAACTTTCTCTAGATTTTTTGGTGCTCCATTTATGCCATGTAATCCTGATATATATGCAAAATTACTAGGAGAAAAAATTGATAAATATCATAGTAAAGTATATTTAATCAATACTGGCTGGAGTGGTGGTCCTTATGGTATCGGCAAACGCATTGATATCACAGTTACCCGCAAAATTGTTGAATGCGCCTTAAATGGAGATTTAGAGAATGTAGAATATGAACAAAATAATTTATTTCATTTAAATATTCCAAAAACCTGCCCTGAAGTTGAAACAAAAATTTTAAACCCAATCAACACTTGGGGAAATCAGGATTCTTATGTAAAAT
>MFXJ01000052.1:3818-8717 GCA_001787465.1 Candidatus Peregrinibacteria bacterium RIFOXYB2_FULL_32_7
TCCGAGAATATTTTGATAAAACCTACGGAAATAAAAACATCAGCGAAGAAATTAAAAAAATGTGTCCAGGAAAGTAAATTTTTTAGGAAAAATTAGTTTTATATGATAAAATATAAAGATTATTTAATATTCTTTATGTGTCTGAAAAATTACAAAATTCATTAGAAGAAACTCCACAGCCTTCAAAAGATGAAAAAGAAAAAAGAGAAAATAAAGAAATAACTAGAACAGAAGAAGAAGTTAAATTAGCAGAAGTAACAAAAATCATAAAAGTAAAAACAGGTGATACTTTAGGCAGGATTGTCATACGTGAATTTGGCGTAACTCCAAAAGATAAACAAAAATTTTTAAGCCTCATACAACGTCTTCAAAATGGAAGACAAGGGGAATATAAACTTTATAATCCAAATAAAATAATACCTGGAGAAGAAATTATTTATCAATATATAAGACCCAAAGAACGAAATTCTGTTTCTATTCAAAAAGGACCAAGGATAAAAGAAACTTTGCCTTTTGATAATGCCGTAAAAGAATTATCAAAAATGTTAAAAATACCACCGGAATCACAAGCAGAATTTGAAAATTTGCTAAATAAAATCAGCCCTGAAGATCTAACCGAATTATCAAAAATTCCAATACAAATTGAAGCCGGTATGGATATATCAGAAATCAGATATCCAACCTCTCTTGAAATAATTTTTAAATTTTTAGAAGAACAAAGCCAGCAAGCACTCAAAATGCAAATTATTAACAATTTAAGACGAAATTTCAAAGGACAAATAACAGAAACAACACTTGCAAATTTAGCAAAAGCACCTTTTCTAAAAATTATTGAATTTTATGAACAATTAAACTGGGTAACGGCAATTAGAAAAACTATGAAAGAATTCCAAACAAAAGGTATAACTATGCCTATTGTTAATTTTTGGCTAAAAACTTTCACTGATAAAGATGCCGTTGATTACGGAGATATTGGAAAATTTTATAACCGACTTTTAACTGGAAATTTTCTAAATGCTGAAGAAACAAAAACTTTATATGCTGACGTTGATATACTCCAAAAATCAATGGGGAATTATCAGTTTTGGAATGCGGTTACAGAAAATTATGTAGAAGCAATTGCTCGTATGGCCCCATTTATGAATATAAGTTTAGATGGAGTAAATCAAAAAACTATTACTGCAGATGCCATAAATTTAATCGCACTCTCAACCATGCTTATAAGTGGTGGCTTATCAATTTTGCCAAAAGGAATACAACTAGGAACAAAAACAGTAAGAATTTTACAAGGAGTTTTAGCGTTAGATACAGCTATTACTGGAACTCAAGCAATACAAGGAAGTATCGAAATTGCTCAAAATCTACAAAATGGCGTTAAATTAAATGAAATGAAATTATTAATTGCTATAACTGTCATGGCTGGACTTGGAGCAGTAAGCGGAATTGGAGCAACGTCAAGATTAAGCGATTTAACTATTCCAAAAGTTAAACATATTCCTCATAAGCCAACAACTAAACCTATTGAAACTATAAATAATGCAGATGATATAGATTTAACTCTCGCCGGACAAGAAACGGCATCTGTCCGACCGACAGAATTACCTGATGATGAAATTGATTTAACTGATAGTTTTGTTGAGATGGCGGATGAAATCCCACATAAACAGCCTAAACACATCACAGATACAGTCAACGAACCAGATTTAATAGATCCTAGAAGATTTCTGTTTGATGAATTGCCAAATCGATCTTTAACAGCAATAAATAATGATTTAAAAGGATTACGACGAGATATAATGCAAACAGGAAATAATGTTCAAGAATTAAAAAAAATAGAAGATCGATTATTTGATTTACAAAGCGAAATAATGAGTAAAAATTCTCTAAATGATTCTGATATAAATCTTCTTGATAAAATTGATATAGAAATTAGAAGAGTACAAAGCAGAATAGAATCTGCTCCTCATCCGCAAATTCATAATTCATCTTCTGACAATATGGGTTCATTTGCCGCATAAATCTTGACTTTCCTATCATCAAACCTTAATCTTTGATTGTTTTAGCATATTACACTTTAGTAATTACTAAACTCATAATTTCATAAAGTGTCAAAAACTCTCTTCCAAAAAATCTGGGATGCTCATATTGTCCATCAAGAACTAAATGGTCCTGCTATTCTTTATATAGACCGCCAGCTTCTTCATGAAGTTACCTCGCCTCAAGCTTTTGCTAATTTGAGAAAAAAAGGATCTAAAGTTCGACAACCAGAAAAAAACACTGCTACTTTTGACCATTCTAGTCCGACCTTACCAGAACTTTATGGAATTAAAGGCTCTGATGATATTGCTACTAAACAACTAAATACTTTAATGCAAAATTGTAAAGATTTCGGCATCACTTGCTATGATTGGAATACGGAAAATCAAGGAATTGTGCATGTAATCGGACCAGAGCTCGGACTAACTCAGCCTGGCATGACAATTGTTTGTGGTGATAGCCACACCGCAACTCATGGAGCTTTTGGAGCACTTGCTTTTGGAATTGGCACCAGCGAAGTAGAACATGTTTTAACAACTCAATGCCTACTTCAATATACATCAAAGACTATGGAAGTTAGAGTTAATGGAAAACTTCAAAAGGGAGTAACAGCCAAAGATATTATTCTAGCAATTATTAGAAAAATTGGTTTTGCTGGTGGGACTAAACATGTAATTGAATTTACTGGAGAAGCAATACGAAATTTATCAATGGAAGGCAGAATGACGATTTCCAATATGACCATCGAAGCTGGAGCAAGAGCGGGACTTATCGCTCCCGATCAAACTACTTTTGATTATTTAAAAAATCGTAAATTTGCACCAAAAAATGAAGAATGGGAAAAAGCCGCTACATATTGGAAAACTTTAAAAACTGATGAAGGAGCAAAATATGACAAAACTGTAATTTTGGACATCTCCGATCTTGAACCAATGGTTACCTGGGGAACAAATCCAGGCATGGGGATCAAAATCACGGAAACAATTCCAAAATTATCTGATTTTGACAATGAAGTTGAGAGAAATGCCGCAAAAAAAGCTATGCAGTACATGAATTTAAAAGAAGGACAAAGCCTAAATGGACAGAAAATTGATGTTGTCTTCATCGGCTCCTGCACTAATTCCAGAATTGAAGATTTAAGAGCCGCGGCTGAAATTGTCAAAGGCAAGAAAAAAGCTAAAAATATACGCGCTTTAGTTGTTCCAGGCTCAAGACAAGTTGAAAAACAAGCAATTGAGGAAGGTTTAGATCAAATTTTTAAAGACGCAAACTTTGAGTGGAGGCGACCTGGATGTAGCCTGTGTCTTGCCATGAATGGAGACATGCTCGAACCAGAACAATATTGCGCTTCAACCAGTAATCGGAATTTTGAAGGACGCCAAGGTCCAAAAGGACGAACTTTCTTAATGAGTCCAATCATGGCGGCAGTGGCTGGAATAAAAGGTTGTATTACTGACGTAAGAAATTATAAATTATAAATTATAAATTTATGGAAAAAAACAACCTTATACAAACAAAAAGTTTTGAATTTGCTTTAAATATTATTAAACTTTATCAAAACTTACAAAACAACAAAGAATTTGTAATATCAAAACAATTATTAAGAAGTGCTACAAATATTGGCGCTAATATTGAAGAAGCTTTAGGTGCTGTAAGCAAAAAAGATTTTCAAAACAAAATGTCTATATCATGTAAAGAAGCTAGAGAATCTAAATATTGGCTTCGTTTACTAGAGAATAGCAAATTAGTTGATTTAAATTATTCATCTTATCTAACAGATGTCACTTCTATTATTAATATTTTAACTAAAATTATCAAAACAAGTTCTTCAAATAACAATCTATAATTTATAATCTATAATCTATAAAAAAATGCCATTTCTAAAAAGCACCTGTGTACCATTTCGTGCCAACAACGTCGATACTGACCAAATCATCCCAGCTAGATATCTCAAAGCGGTTACTAGAGATGAGGTCAAAGAAGGACTATTTCGCGACTGGAAATATAATAAAGACGGCAGTGAAAATTCTGATTTCGTTTTAAACAAACCTGAATATAAATCTGCAAAAATTTTAATTGCGCAAAATAATTTCGGATGTGGCTCATCACGTGAACACGCTCCCTGGGCAATTCACGATAATGGTTTTCGCGCGATTTTAGCAATTTCCTTTGCTGATATTTTTCGAAATAACTGTTTAAAAAATGAAATTTTACCTATCGAACTACCTGAAAATATAATTAACAAACTTCTAGACGATATTGAGAATAACCCAAAACTTGAAATCGAAATAAATTTAGAAAACCAAATAATCTCAATTCCAAATCAAGGAGATTTTGAATTCCAAATTGATCCTTTCCGCAAAACTTGTATTTTGAAAAAAGTAGATGAAATTGGATATACACTTGGTTTTGAGGAAAAAATTAAGAAGTATGAGAATAATTATAAATTATAATTAAAAAAATGCCATCCCACACTTCACTTTTCAAATCCACCAATCAACTCAGCCCAAATAATCCCGCCTATCGTTCTTCAGTCTACGATAAAACAATAAAAGCTGTACTGGAAGATCTTTATCCTCAAGGCGATATTACTACCAAAATTATTTATGGAAATGAAAATCACATTGTTACAGCCACAATAATTGCTAAAGAAAATTGCATTCTTGCCGGCATAGAAGAGATTTTGTGGTTTTTAGAGATTTGTAAAAAAGAAGATAAGAAAAAATTATTTACCAAACTAAAAGTTATTTCAGCAAAAAAGGATGGAGAAAAAATCAAAAAAGGAGAGGAAATTTTAAAACTGCAAGGCTCAATTCAATTCATACTTAGCATTGAACGAACCATCTTAAATCTACTTCAAAG
>MFXJ01000053.1 GCA_001787465.1 Candidatus Peregrinibacteria bacterium RIFOXYB2_FULL_32_7
AAAATTTTAACGAAAATTTAACAAATCACTTTTATATACACAAAAAAAACAAGAAAAAGTTTCAAAAAAATGATAAAATATATTTTGTAAATAAAAACGAACTAAAAACTATTAATGTTTAAATCCATCGAAAATCATTCAAGTTTAATGATGCTATTAGGCATCATTATGGGGCTTTTATTCCCTCAAATAGAATTTTTTGACTGGCTCATGCTTCCATTTCTGTTTGCCATGATGTTTTTGGCTTGCTTAAAGCTCAATTACCAAGATTTTCATGATGATTTAAAAAATTTACCTAAAATTTCAATAATTTTATTCACTCGATCAATTTTATTTCCGCTTATTTTTTATTTTCTCCTTAAACAAATATTCCCAAATTATTCATTAGGAATTCTTTTAATAGTTTTCACTCCAGTAGCTGTAGCTGGACCGGCTTTGACAAGCTTATTCAGAGGCAAAACTTCACTTTCTATTATTCAAACTATTGGAACATCTATTATTGCAAATTTTAGTATCCCTTTAGCTTTATATTTTCTTGAATCAAGCAATATAAAAATCAACCCAGCAAGTCTTGGATTCACAATCTTTCTTGTAGTCATACTACCAATTATTGTCAGTAGAATAATTCAAAAAATAAATCAAAAATTTATAGAAAAAACAAAAATTTATTATAACAGTATAACTGTACTTCTTTTTTTCTTCTTCTACTGGATCACAATTGGATTTTCAAAAGAAATTATTACAGAAAAAATTTCTCAAAGCATCCTTCTTGCTTCATTTCATTTCTTCATAATTTATTTATTTTTATTAGGTGCGCTTTTGATAAGCTACAAATTCAATTACAAAGAAAAAATTAGCGTTGCTGTCTCCTTCATGTTTTCAAACGGAGGCTTAGTTTTGGGACTTTCCACCCTATACTTCTCACCAGAAACAACATATTTCCTAATAATTTCAGGATTTACCTGGGCGCTTAATGTTGCTATTTGGGAAAAAATACAACCAATTGTGATTAAGAGTTAATATACTTGATTATGGCTTCCTATCCTTAACAACATAACAATATCTTCTTCAACATATCTATACACAACCCTAATATCACCAGTTGCAGAAAAAGCTCTTCGCCCTTCAAGCCTACCCTTTAAAGCATGATCTTTCAAAAAAACACAATCAGGATTTTCAACAAAAATCAAAAATTTCTTATTAAAAAGTAAACGAAAATTTCTAGAAAGTTTTTTAAAATCTTTTTGAAAATCTTTATGGTAAAGAATTTTAAGCATTTAATTCTTTTAAAAAATCTTTTGCTTTCAACGGCTTAATTTTGCCATTTTTATAATCAGAAAAAAGTTCTTTCTCTCGTTGCAAAATCTCTAATTCATCTCCAAGAATCAATCCATTCTCAGAATACAACTCCGCTTTTTTCTTTCGTACAGACTCTGTCAAAACAAGTCTAACAAAAGAAGAAGTTGATATCCCCATATATCGAGCTACCTGCTCTAACTGACTTTTAAAATCCTCCTCCAAAACAACTTGTAACAATGAAGAACTCATATTTTTTAATTAAAAAATAATATTTTATAATTATAAATTCATTAAAAATTATATATTTATCATAATATTTTTGCAACAGAAATTTCAGCATAAAAATTTCAATCGCTATTGACTAACTTAAGAAAAAGTATTATGATTTGATAAGTGTGCGGTTTTTAATATTTAAAATAAATTTAATTATGGGACAAAAGAAAGAAACTGAAGGGAAGCCTTTATTAGAATTTTTGAAAGAACATCAAGATTTACAAAAATTTCTTTTAGAAAAATTTACAAAACTTGAAGCTTGCACACGCGCTCAAATACAAGCGTGTTTAAAAGAATTAAACGAAAAAGAAGAGGCATTAATTAAAATTGCTAAAGAAATTGAGCAAGCAAGAGGAAAATTTGTAAGTCCAAGCGGGGGACCTTTATATGCTAAAGGAAAAGCATTAATTGAAATTATCGTTAAAGGAGTAAGAGAAGTTGGAAAAGAATTAATGGAAGAATTATTAACAAACGAAGAAAAAGAAGTAATTCCTTCAGTAAATGATAATCTTGCGCAAATAATTCAAGCCGCAAGAAGAGGTAATATGGTAACTGTTGTAATAAAAGGAAAAAGAGAAGATTTAACTATACCTAATGGACTTCAAGTAAGAGATTTTACCGTACAAAGGGCAATGATAGATTTAGATCTATTAGCAAAAGCTAATACAATAAAAGAGGATTTAGATAAATTAGTTGCTGAAACAGAAACTCAAATATCACAACAAACAACAATATCAGGATTAGAAAATCTTAAAATTCAAAAACGTAAATTAGTGATACAAGAAGGCTCAAATCAAATAGAAATTACAAAAATTGAAGAACACATAACATTAAAAGAATTGACTAAAACAGAAACTCAAATATTAACAACGGAAGATCCAATAGCTTTAAAACTTGGAAAGGTCGCAGTTAAAAGATTAAAAGAAAGTTCTGAAAGGAAAAAAGAGGAAATTGAAAAAGAAAAATCATTGACCTAAAATTCCTTGACAAAACTATCTATAATGTTTAAGGTAATTTTCCTTACCATTTATCCCTTAATTTTTTTATTATGGAAGGTTTAAATTTACAAGAAACTATTCCTGCAAAAGAAATTACGACCGGAGAACCAAAATTACCTGATGAGGTTGCCGCTCGATTATTAAATTTTTTACTTGGTGGTACGGAAGTTGTAGATGCTGATGCAAGTTCAAATATTAGAAAAAATTTAGATGGACTAAAATTGCCAGGAAAAGATTCGGATAATTCAATGGAATTAGGCAAGAAAAGGGATCCTCTTTATAAAGGGAAACCAAATGGAAGTAAGAAACCTTCTGGTAGAGAAGGGAAAATTAAATTTCAGCAAGATAGGTTTAATCCTAAAAATAAGCAAAAAAGCTAAATTAAAACGACCACAATTCACATTAGACTTACTGCGCAGTAAGTCTATTTATTCAATCCCCACCACCGCTCCCACATTTATTTCCCCTTTCAAAATACCCTTCATTAAAAACATTCCGTCATCTTCTTTTTCAAATTCTACTGGATAAAAAGAATAGACTTTTACTCCTGTTTCAAAAAGAAATTCTTTAGCAAATATAATCGGTTCTTTGCCGGCTTGTTTTACAATTTTCAATCTATATTCATCCCCTTTTTTTAGATTCAAATCAAATGGCAAACTATAAACTACAAAAATTTCTTGCGATTTTCCCATTGCCAACTCTGTTTCAAAAGCGAAATAGGTTAAATGCAAATCATCATCAATCTTTGTCTCAACTGTCTCCGAATCAACGCCTTTCGCAAATTCCAATTTTGCACCCAAAGGAACATAAATGCGAAAACGATTTTTATTTGTCCCTGTAAATAAAATATTTTCTACAATCGGATCAATATTTTCAAAACCAACTGATTTCAAAATTACTTTTTGTTGATTTAATTTCTCCAAATTCATGCTATTTTCTCTCAATATTTTTAATTCATTTAAAATTTTCCCATCGCCGGAAATCAAAGTATTATGTGAAATTTTTTCTTCTATCCATCTATCTGTTTTATTTCCGCCAATTGATATTTCCACAATTTGCAAATAATCCTCATCAGCTTTTATCGAAATTTCACCAGCTATTCCGTAATCTTTGAAAAAATTTTGGATTTCTAAATTATTCGAATACCCTTGAATATGTTTTTCTTCCACTAATTTCGAAATTAAAATACTTAAATCATACAAACTCACTTTTGAATTTTTTAAAGATTTTAGAAATTCTGGAATTAAATTTTTGAAAATTTCTTTCGGACTATTTTCTCCAGTTAATTTTGATTCAACAATATAAGTCAAAATCGTCTCAAAATTTTCTTCATTCAAATTAAGATCAAAATCTTGTAAATATAAATTATCAATCAATGATAAAAATTCTTTAGCCACGCTTAAATCAATGGCTATAACCGGATCAACGCTATCAGCTTTCGAAGCTTCCAATAATTTTTGGACATATTTAGCTGAAATTGAAAAATCCGGAGAAATATTAGCGTCTCTAAGTCCCCATTGACTACCAGCAACAAATTTAATTTCCTCAGGAATTTCCTCCTTAGAAATGTCTGGAAGTTGGCCGTCATGAGTATAAACATCAAAATATTCCAAATTCTCCAAATAGCCATCATTCATATCAAAAGTGATAAACCCACCGATGAATCCACCTGTCGGCCTAATTTCACTGCTATTTTGCAATAAAACTATATATTTTCTCGGGTACCTATCCCCTAACAAATCCAAAATAGCTAGTAGATGCGTTTCTAAATTTTTAGATAAAAAAATAGCTTCATTAAAATACTGTTCATACTTTAAAAACTCTGGATAAGATTCGAAAATCTTTTGATGTTTTTCAAAAATATTATTAATTTGAGTAAAAGATTCATTGATTTGTGAAATATTTCCTCCAGCAATTTTTAAAACTTCTGTTAAAGATTTTTTTTGAGAAAAATTAATCAAAAACTGGCTCGGCAAAATTTTCATATCACCAGTTATATCTAAAATTTTCTCATATTCTTGATTTAAAATCGCTAAAGATTTTTTCAAACTCTCGTCCTTAAACAAAATCCGGTCTTCTGCCAAAATATTCAAATCTTCACCAAATTCGCCCCAGACCTTTTCAAAATCAACAATATTCAAAGCAGATAAATCTAATTTAAATCTTTCGATCTTACCAAAAAACTGAAAAGACAAAAACACCAATAATAAAATTAAAATTAAAATAAGAAACAATCCGTTTAAATGAAAAAACTTAGCAAAAAAAGATTCTTCTTTTTTAAGAAAATTCTTTGGATTAAAATACCATCCCTTTGGCCAACTTTTTATTTTTTTAAAACTCATAAAAATTAATATCCCCCATTTGTCGCCCAATTCTCAATTCTTTTTCAAAGCTTCTCCATTTTTCAAATCAACTTTTGCTTTTAAATACGCTCCATCTTCAAATAATTTCTCTCCAATCCAAGCATTATTTATAAATTCATTTATAAATTTGAAATTCGCAAAATTCTTTGTTAAAAAATCATCTGACAGAAACATTACTTGATCAGCAAAAAATTGCAAATCGTCAGCTACAAAATTCTTTTTTCCATCCAAAAATCTATCAATGCTCTCTTTCAGCAAACTACTGCTTCCCGCAATAATCAAAACTTCATTATTTCTAGCTAACGCAAATTCTATCCGAGAATCAGATAAACGATAAATTTTTTCAGCAAAACCTTTATATTCTTGCGCTGTAATCTCTTCAATATCATCAAAATCAGCTACTAATTTCTCCATAATCGTACCGTCTTCCAAAACAACTTTTTCTATTTTTGCCTTATTAAAAGGATTTTGCGAGATAAAAGCTTTGATAATTTTTTCCACATTATCTTTATCAAAACTAGAAATATCCAAAGCCGAAACAAAATCAAAACCAGCGGCATTATATTTAAAAGCGAATTGATATTCTTTTGACAGTAAATTTAAGACATCAGCAAGCAAAATTTCCTCGCCAAAAAATTTATCCTTCTTAGCTTCAGCAATGCCATCAAGAATCAAACTAATGGAAGGATGCAACGAATCAAAAGCTGATTTATAAATTTCAAAATCAAGCAATAAATTCTCACCAGCGAACACAAAATCTTCATCACCATTTAAAAGATATCCAAGATCAGCTTTATATTTCTGACGAATCGGCATTTTGGCAAGCGTATCACGAAATGCTGAAGTAAAAACTAAATAAGAATCAGAATTTACAAAACCCTCATCAAAACTCGCTGTAAATCCAATAAAATCAACCATATCAATAAGATTTTTTTGAAAATTCTTTTTTGGATCCAAATTTGAATCTTGATTTAAGAAAAATTTGGCTACATTTATATATCCAAAAATAGGTTTAAACTGCATCAAATTCTGCGCAATAGTTTCAAATCCCAATTGATATTTTAAAGTTTTTTTCTCATCAATAGATGATAAAAGCTGAGCTAAATTCATTTCATCAGCTGAAAATATCGCGTAATCAGAAAGAACATAGAAATAAAAACTTTGCGCTCCAGGATAAACGTAAAAAGCTCTATCATTAACAATTTTTTCATCTAATTTTTTCTTATTCTGCGTAGCCAAAATTTGATTCAAAAACTCTTTAAATTTTTTATAAGACTTAAGTTCAACAAAAAATACTGTTTTATCTTGCAGTGAATAAACATTATCAAGCACCGCAACTCCGAAACTACTACCCAGAAAATCAGCCGTCTCAGTATTTTCAGACGCGCTAAAAAAACTATTTACAAAATTCTGTAGTACCTCCTCCCCAAAACCTTTTTCCGCTAAAAAATTCTTTAAATATAAACTATTTTTCAAATCTATCTCTTGCAAATTAACCTGCGCAAAAGCGGCAACATCTTCAGGCAAATAATTAGCAAAGCTTGCCGGCTTGCTAAAAACATAAGACATCCACCAAACAGAAAAAATCACCACTAAAAGTCCAACAAAAACAAAACCAAGAGCGGCTGAATTAGAAATAAACTGCTTCGCATGATGTTTCAAGCTTTTTTTAGGTTTTTGAATTTTATTCATTAATTTTGCTTAAAAAGTTCCTCCTGATTATCTCAGTAAGAGAAATTTAATTCAACCAAAAAAAATATTTATAATTCCCCCCTTGCCATCGCCAAAATAAAGCATTATTTTAAAAATGCTCCTTAAAATAATTTAAAATTAAAATTTGTTAGCCAAAATTCTTCGTCAAAAATTCATCAATTTCTTTGTCCAAAAACATAATCACAAAGAAATTCCGTCTAGCTCGCTGATCCCTGAAAATGACCCGACTGTTCTTTTCACAACCGCGGGCATGCATCCGCTAGTGCCTTATCTTATGGGCGAAAAACATCCACAAGGAACTCGACTTGTGGATATTCAAAAATGCCTACGAACTGATGATATTGATGAAGTCGGCGACGCTACCCACTGTACTTTTTTTGAAATGCTTGGAAATTGGTCACTAGGCGATTATTTTAAAAAATCAGCTATTCTGTGGAGTTATGAATTTTTGACTGAAGAACTCAAGCTTAATCCGGATCTCCTTTGTGTTTCTTGCTTTGCCGGAGATGAAAATGCCAAAAAAGATGAACAAGCCGCTGAGATTTGGGAATCGCTCGGATTTGTAAAAAATGAAAAAGCTGAAAAAAATCAAAAAAAACGTCTTTATTTTTATGGTAAAAAAGAAAATTGGTGGGGACCTGCAGGACAGACGGGACCATGCGGACCTGACACTGAAATTTTTTATTATAATGGTGTTAACAAACAAAATCCTTATGAAAAAGGCGGTCCTGCGGAAAATAATCAGTGGGTAGAGATATGGAATAATGTTTTCATGGAATATAATAAAAAAGAAGACGGACATTTTGAAGAGTTAAAACAAAAAAATGTTGATACTGGCATGGGACTGGAAAGAGTAACGGCAATTCTTCAAAATAAAAAAACTCATTTTTCAACCGAACTTTTTCAACAAAAAGATACTGAAAAATTCTTAATGGAAGTTTTATATGAACAAATGGGAATAAACAAAGCCGAAATCACTGACTCACGCACCAAATCTGAAAGAATCATTCTTGATCACCTTCGAGCTGTTACTTTCATTATCGGCGATCAAAGAGGCGTTATTCCTTCCAACACCGATCAAGGTTATGTAGTAAGAAAACTTCTGAGACGCGCGATCAGACATGGTAAAAAAATCGGAATTAATAAGAGCTTTTGTCATATTTTAGCTCAAGAATTTATAAAAATTTACGAAGATATTTATCCAGAATTAAAAAAGAATGAACAGAAAATTTTAACTGAAATGGAAAAAGAAGAAAAAAAGTTTTTACAAACTCTTGAACATGGAGAAAAAGAATTTGCAAAAATAGCAACAACATTAAAAGAACATAATCAAAATATAATTTCCGGCAGGCTAGCTTTCAGACTTTACGATACTTACGGCTTCCCTTTTGAAATCACCAAAGAATTGGCAAAAGAAAATGATTTAGAAATAGATGAAAAAGGCTTTAAAGAAGCGTTTGATAAACATAAAGAATTATCAAAACAAGGCGCGGAACAAAAATTCTCTGGCGGACTGGCTGATAATAGCAAAGAAGTAACAAAATTACATACCGCTACCCACCTTCTTCATCAAGCACTCCGAAGTGTACTCGGAAATCACGTCGAACAAAAAGGCAGTAATATAACAGCAGAAAGACTGCGATTTGATTTTTCGCAGACAGAAAAAATGACTGAAGAGCAAATCAAGGAAGTAGAAAAAATTGTTAATGAACAAATTCAAAAATCTCTGCCAATAACTTTTGAAATGATAAGTGTTGATACAGCCAAAAAAGCTGGAGCCATCGGACTTTTTGAAGATAAATATGCGCAACTAGGAAATAAAATTAAAGTTTATAAAATCGGCGATTTTTCAATGGAAATCTGTGGCGGACCTCATATTGCAAACACAAATGAACTTAAAAACTTTAAAATAATAAAAGAAGAATCAAGTTCTGCAGGGGTTCGCAGGATAAAAGCAGTTGTTGGGAAATAA
>MFXJ01000054.1 GCA_001787465.1 Candidatus Peregrinibacteria bacterium RIFOXYB2_FULL_32_7
CCACACCTAAAACTTTTATATTAGCAATTCTTTGAAAATCAGGAGTAACTTCGACATTTCTTGTTCTGCTACTTGATTTTGTTTGGGTCGTAAATAATGATTTTAATTTTGCGTCAGGGTTAGTGCTTTGATCAGCAATAGGATCGGAGGAGAAATAAATGGGTTTCATAATTTTAAATTTTAAATTTTAAATTTTTGAATTAAGGAAGCAAATGATGGAGCCAATTTTTTACTGTGCCCCACATTTTACCTACATTTAATGCTTTAAATTGACTAAAGCCATGATAAGCTTGTTCGTATTGGCTACCGCACATAAGAAGTCCAACTGCAGTTGCAAACTGAGGGTCATCAAGATTATCAATAACGCTGTCTACTTGCTGAGGATAGCCTATTTGAACCGGTAAATTCAAAGTTTCCCTAGCAAGATCTAAAAGTCCAGGAATTTTTGCCGCCGCTCCAGTAAGTACCGCGCCAGCAGGTAACATACCGTCTTTTCCAATTTTTCTAAGTTCGTCTTTTACAAGACAGAAAATTTCGTGATATCTAGCTTGAATTATTTCTGAGAGTTGTTGTTTGGAAACAATTTGCGTATCAAGAGGACTTAAACGTGAAAGATCAATAGTCTCTCTTTGAGAAACATCAGATGGATTGCAAGTCCCAAATTCTATTTTAATTTTTTCAGCAGTATCAATAGAAGCACGAAGACCGATGGCAATATCATTAGTAACATTTTCGCCTCCAATCGGAATAACTTTGAAATTTAAGATTGATCCTTCTTCATAGACAACAATGGAAGTTCCGCCAGAACCTATATCAATAGAGACAACTCCTAATTCTTTTTGGCGTTTGTTAAGAACCGCTTGGCTAGCGGCAAATCCTGTTGGAATAATATCATGAATATCCACTCCAGCTTGAAAAACGCATTTTTCGATATTTTTTATTATTGGAAGTTGACCAGTCACTAGGAGTGTCTCAGCTTCCAGTCTTACGCCTATCATAGAAACTGGGTATTTTATGCCTTTTTGATCATCGACATTAAATGTTTTTGGAATTACCCTTAAAATTCTGGAATTATTTGGTAAATTTACATTTTTTGCGGCTTCAAGGACTCTATCTAACGCCGCTTCAGTAATTTCATTTTCGTTATGAGCAATGGCGATTACGCCTTTATTTTCATGAGCAGAGATATGAGGACCGCCAATACCAAGAAAGACATAATTTATTGGCTCTCCAGCCATTCTTTCGGCATCTTCTAGAGACATTGATAAAGAAGCGATTAGTTCATCTACTCCAATTACCGCTCCTTTTCGAAGTCCGTCAGAGGGAGCGATGCCGACTCCAAGAATATTTAAAGTGTCTTCTTTTTCTCCGGTACTAGCAACCATGGTTCTAATTTTACTGCTACCTACATCGAGAGCAGTGATGATAGTTTGGCGTTTTGCCATATTAGATTTAATAGATTGTTATTTGAATTTTGCAAATTTTAAAAACGAACAAAATTATGCGCAGATGGCAATATAGTATAAAAATATTTTATGTACAAATATTTTTTCTAAAAAAAGTCTAAAATTTGAAGGCATGTGCTAAAGATTTGTTCAGAGCAAGGATAAAGGATAAAGGATAAAGAATAAAGGATAAAGTCTTTGAAATATTGTTTTGGAGCCAATTATTACCTGACGATTTTTTAATAATTCTTTTGAATGAGAAAATTAAGTGTTCAGAGATTGCCTGTATATATTTTTTGAACAATTTTTATAGAAATTTTAAAAAAGACTTGGCTGAATATTTTCTGTTTTGCTCTTTTGTTGTTTTAGAAAATTTATTTTAGGAATGAGATTAAAGCATTCATATTTTTTAAAGAATTCTTCTAGTCTTAAAACGTCATAATTTTGTAAATTTGCTTTGTCTAAATCAAAATCAATTTTCATGTTTTTATCAATTGTAGCCAGTTCTTTGCTTAAAAATGCCTTGTCCTTATCTTGAATAAGAAGATTTTTTAACCTTTCAGAATCAATTTTATCTAAATTTTTATAAATATTTTCTAAATTTGAAAATTTAATTAAAAGTTTAATTGTTTGTTTATGACCGATCTGCCGGACGCCGGGGATATTATCGCTTTTATCGCCACAAATAGCTTTGTAGTCGGGGATTTGCTCTGGTGTTATAGAAAAACGTTCTTTGACTTTATTTTCATCATAGTACTCAATATTTCTTATGCCTTTTGATGGGGAAGCAACAACGACTTGTGAATTAACTAATTGCAGAGCGTCAAGATCACCGGTGGCAATAATGGTCTGTAGGTTATTCTTATAGGCTGTGTTAGCTACAGCTCCAATAATATCGTCTGCTTCAAAGCCAGGAACAGCAATACAATTCGCTTTAAAAGCAGTTAGTCCTTCTTTAATTATATCTATTTGTTGATAAAGTCCGTCTGGAGCTTTTACTCGTGTTGCTTTATATTGGCTGAACATGTTATGGCGAAAAGTTTTTTCTTTTGAATCAAAAGCAAATACGCAATAATCAGGCGTTTCATTTTTAATCATTGATAAAATCATAGAAAAAAAACCATATACAGCGTTTGTCGAAATACCAGCTTTTGTTGTTAGATCCGGCTTTATCGCATGAAAAGCTCTGTGAATAAAGGCGTGAGAATCGAAAATAAGAAGTTTTTGCATTATTTTTTAGGATAAATTTACTTTCAGTTTAACGGTTTTTATGATAAAATATAAGGATAAATTAATTATTTATAACTATGCCAAATATTTTACTTGATACGCGTAATCTTCCATCAGATATTAATATAGAAGAACTTGTCTCAGGGATGCAAACTTTGCCTGTTAAGGTGGTTAAAATTAACGAACAGCTTTCAGAAAATTTTCTTGATGGAATAGACGTTTTTGTATCTTTAAACCCAAAAATCTCTCCGCAAGATCTGCAATTGATCTCAAAAAGAGGGATTGTACCGCTACTTCATAAAAATTTTGCATCTGTAGGTTTTACTACTTTTCAGCCGATAGAAGAAAAAGGAAATAGTTTCTTATTTGAAGATTGGAATAATTGGCAGGTATTCGCGGCTTTAGTTCGATGTTTAGAGAACTATAATTTTCCTTATGATTGGTCAAATATTGTGCATTCGGTGAAGAATTTGGAAATAGAGATTTAATTCTTATTCTTCATTATATATCAAACTAAACACAATAAATGTTATTACTGGTAATAGAAAAGATAGATGGAAATTTTCTATTAGCGTTTTGGCTAAAATTGATTCTTGATAAAGTGAGAGTAGGCTTAAGTCATTATTTAGATTGCTTTGTAAGAAAGACCCTCCGGCGATATAAACTAAAATTGCGCTGATAATTAAGTTTGCGCTTAAGAGACTGACAAATCCGGTACTGATTATGCGTAGGCTTAAAAATTTTTCTAAAGGTAAATCAATAGTAAAAGCGCCTCTGACAACCAAAATTACAATTATGGCTATAAATATAAATATTTTTAACGATACTATTCCTTCTGCTCCGAATAAATTGAAAATTTTATTTAAAATAGGACTTAAGGATAGAATTCTGCCCTCAATAAATAAAGAAACACCGTCAGCGGCTAAGATTGCTAAATAAGTTGATAAAATAATTCGTAAAATCCCATTGCGACCAATAATAAATCCATACGCTACCATAATCGCTATTACTGAGCCGATAAACACATCTGCGGTAATTTCAACGTTTGGCACCTTAAAAATTTTAAATTTTGAATTTTAAATTATCTTTATATTACCCTTAAAATAAAAAATTTTAAATCAAAAATTAAAAATCCATAAATTTAAAAAAACGAATCACGATTTCTTAATATCCTAATAATTTTTTTAAAAATCCTTGGTCTTTTGGTTTGGATGTTTGCCTTAATCCAGCTTCTTTGGCTAATTCTTCATATAATTCCTTTTCTTTTCTTGATAATTTATCAGGAATGATGATTTTGATAGTTACATATTGATCACCTTTGCCAATGCCGTTTAATTTTTGCACGCCGTAGCCTTTTAATCTAAAGGTTTGATCATTTTTTGTGCCAGTCGGGATTTTTAAGGCAATTTGTCCGTGAAGAGTCGGAACTTCTATTTCATCTCCTAAAACCGCTTGAAGAAGATGAATTTTTTGTTCTAGCAAAATATCATCATTGTCGCGAGTGAAAGATTTATGATTTTCAACGGTAATATTTACATATAAATCTCCATGCCGACCCCCTTGCGCTCCAGCATCACCTTCCCCAGCAATTTTTAAGGTTGAATTATTATGTATTCCAGCTGGTATTTTTATTTTTAAATCCTTTTTAGCATATTCGCGGCCTTTGCCATTGCAGATTGAACATATTTTTTCCGGTATTCTGCCGCTACCATGGCATCTTGGACAGGTTTGCATTGTTCTTATTTGGCCGAGCAAAGTTTGTCGTATCGCGGAAATTTCACCTGAGCCGCCACATTCGTTACAGGTGATAATTGGAGTATTTGGTTCCGCTCCTTTGCCTTTGCAATGGATACAAGAATCCATTTTGTTAATTCTTAAATCTTTCTCAATTCCAAATACAGCTTCTTCAAAAGTTAATTTTATGGAAATTTCCAAATCTTTTCCTCGTTTACCTTGGCTTCCGTGAGTTCTTTGTTTCCCGCCTCCGAAAAAAGTTTCAAATATATCTTGGAACCCATTGCCGAAATCAACGCCACCAGAAAAATCATATCCATTATTGAAACCAGAAAAATTATTATTTCCAGCTTGTCCGAATTGATCATATTGTTGCCGTTTTTGTTTGTCAGATAGGACTTCGTAAGCTTCATTTATCTTTTTAAATTTTTCTTCTGCGCTTTTATCGTCTTTGTTTCTATCAGGATGATGTTGCTGAGCCAATTTTCTATATGCTTTTTTGATTTCTTGTTCAGAGGCAGATTTCTCTACACCGAGGGTTTCGTAATAATCAGACATAAATTTAGTAGAAAATAATTTATTTTTTAATTAGCTATACTTATATATTATATAGCAAAAAATTAATCAACCCAAGTTAAACAATAAAAAATATTAAAAGTATAGCGAAAAGTATATTTTAGGCATTGAAGCAGTTAGCAATTTTAGTTAGAATCAAATAAGCTTTTGCCGTATGTGTTTAGATTTAGAATACTGCTTAGATAAAGGTCTCATCGTCTAGCGGTCTAGGACACTGCCCTCTCACGGCAAAAACACGGGTTCAATTCCCGTTGAGACTACCATCCTACGCTTTTGTTACACTTGAGCTTCGGATGGCACGGCCATTTATATTAAAAAATAGGATTTGATTATTAATATTAGATATTTGCTTTTAAGCTGATGTTTAATATTGGTAATTAAAAAGATAATCTGTAACGTTTTGAGATCAATTGCCGTTATATTAATACAGGTAAAGATTTGTTCTTTTACAATTTGGGACGCGTGAGTATAGGTGGCTCTATAAAATAGAGGTATCTAAATGAAGATATATGTTTTTTATTTTTTTTATGCTAATTAAAGGTTTTTTTGTGGGCATGCAAAAAAACTTATAAAATTAATGCCAAATAATAATTTTAATTTTTTTAATCCGTAACATTTTTTCTTATGGATCTTAATTTTTTGCGAAAAGCGCGAAAAGTTGTGGCTAGCATCTCATTAGCGGCTATTATGCTGTCAATGGTTGGTGTAACTACAATTGCAAGTGCTTTTGGTGAACCAACTCCAAGTGGAGATTATGGCTGGTCTTATGACGCGGCTCTTTATCTTGTGGAGTCAGGGTGTGTTGATGATAATACTGATCTTAATGTGGTCGGTGAAATGAATCGAGCGCAAATGGCAAAAATGCTAGCTTGCGTATTAGGTATTGAAGGTATTGATGATGTTGATTTGTATTTTAGTGATTTAGGAGGTGTTGAATGGGCTGTTCCATATATTAATGGATTAACAGCTATGGGTGTCTTTGATCAAGATGGAACATTTGATCCTGCTGGAATCGTAACTAGAGATGTAATGGCAAAAATGCTTGCTGAAGCTTATGGTTGGGGCAAGCTTACTGGAACTGATGCCGCTACCTATGGATCTAATTATTATACAGATGTAAAAGCAGGCGAATGGTATGAAGGTTACGTTGCTCATCTTACAAAAGAAGGTATCATTCAAGGTTATGAAGATGGTACTTATAGACCAGCTGATAATATGATCAGAGGTGAAGGATTTGTGATGATCTATAAGATGGATACTTATAGCACTGGCGGAGGTACTGATGAACCAGTAACACCACCACAAGAAGATGATACTGACGGTGATGGAATCGTTGATACAGATGATAATTGTCCAAATGTTTCAAATGATGGACAATTAGATACTGATCTAGATGGCCTCGGCGACAGTTGCGATACTGATACTATGAGTGAAGCTGGACTTACTGTTGTTTCAAATTTGATTACAGATGAATTAACTCCATCTGTTCCATATGACGCTTCATCTGTAAAAGGTTTATCATTAAGCTTTACTGCTGGAGAGGAGGATGACGTAATTATTTCAGGTTTGACCGTTTATCATGCTGGCAACGGTAATGACACGGACTTGAATAATATTAGAACTGTATATAACGGTGAAAGACTAGGGAATGATGTTAGTTTTGCTGATGACGAGGCGTATATCTATTTCGGTAGCGAATATGTAACAATAGATGCTGGCGAAACTATAACTTTAGATGTTTATTATGGATTTACCTCTAGTGCTTCAAATGGTGTAGAACATCAAATCGGTATTAAGGCCGCTAGTGATGTTGAAACTAACGCTTATGAAGTTTCAGGTGATTTTGAAATGTGGGGTGTAAATATTGATGTTCTAAATTATGCTATTGGTTCAGTTGAGTTTAATCAAACAGATTCAAATAATGAAGTAGAAGTTGGTGATGACAAAGAAATTGTTGGTCAATTTAAATTGGTTAACGGTTCTTCATCTGATAATGATTTCTATATTGAATCTATTACCTTTGAACAAAAAGGAACTGCTGATTATAATTCTATCGATGCCGTTTATATATCTGATAAAGGTGGCGATGTATTGACCAGTTCAGTAACTCCAGAAAATGATAGAATGACTTTTGTTTTCACTGAGCCATATCTATTGGAAGATGGTCAAACAGATAATTTTGAAATTCATGCTGATATCGTTCAAGCGGATGATGGAGATCAATTAATCTTCAAGGTTGAAGAAACTTACGATATTAAAGCTTATGTTGCTAGTCAAGAAGTTGATTACGGCGTAGGTGTAACTTTGACTGATGATACTCTTGCAACTTATACAATCCAAGCTGGTCTTCTTAACTTCAGTTTAGCTTCAACTTCACCATCAGCTACAAGCGTAGTTGACGATACTGATGGACTTGTGGCTATGGTTGTAGATGTAACCGCTGGAGCGACAGTTAAGGTTGAGAAATTTACAGCTATGTTTGATTTTGCTTTAGAAACTTTAGCAAATGGTACAACTGCTTTTACACAGGCGGGAGATGGTTCGACTTGTGCTAACGCACTTGCAGAAACAGCACTTGAAGCTAAATATGAAAGAGTTAGATTATATCAAAAGACTCTAAAGGCTGACGGTACTTGGAGTGAAGCTAAGAGTATTTCTGAACTTCAAAATGATCCAGTATCAGCTGATGTATCAGCCGCTTGGGATTCAACAAATTCTAATTGTGCTGTTACTGATGCGGAATATGAATTTACAAATACTTTCACTATTCCAGCTGGACACAGTCAAATAGTTGTAGCAATTGATGTTACTACTTATGCTTCTGCTGGCGATACGTTTAAAGCTCAATTTAATAATTTGAACGAATCAACAGCATCTGATTATGATCTTGAATATTCAGTTAAGAGTAATCGAGTAGCGTATGGTGATATCACTGGAGCGCCTTTAGGAGGATTATTTACCGTAACTGCTCCTACACTTACAATTACAGAAAACTCTCCATTCAGTGCTAATAAAAATGTGGTACAGGGAGGGACAAATATATTGTTCATGCAATTAGTGTTAGATACTAATGACGTTAGCCCAATTGATGTAAATTCTATTACATTAACGGCTACGCCAAATGCTACTTCTGATGTTCAGCATATTCAAAGCGTTTATTTATATAACGCTGAAACTGGGGAAAGATTATCTGATTATAAGAGTTATACTGGAGGCACAGCTGGTGCTGCAGGTACTATTACCTTCTCTGGTTTGAAATTGCATATTGATGCTGGTAAATCAATGGAAATTCAAGTAAGAGGTGATGTTTCTAGCGCGGCGGCTACTACCGGTACTGATAACTATATATTCTCAATCGCTTCAACAGCTAATGTTGATGCGGATGATGTAAATAGTAATAGTGCAAGTGTAACTTTGAGTTCTGCAACATCTAAGACGTTTGATATTACAACTGGTGGAACAATGACTATCGCTTACGATCCAGCTTATAAGAATTCAAAAGCTATCCTA
>MFXJ01000055.1:0-1655 GCA_001787465.1 Candidatus Peregrinibacteria bacterium RIFOXYB2_FULL_32_7
AATTTGATAAAATAACAAGATTATAAAAACAAAAGTTAAAACAAAAATATGCCAAATCTAAATAGCCAAACGGATTACTTGAAAGGAATTAGCGCAAAAGAAGCATTTCAACCGAATGCCAGTCTTGAAGATCAAAAAAAAGCGTTAATAGAAGATATTGAAGAAACGCTTTCCACTATGATGGGCGAATTAGATAGGAAAGAAGGTGTGGAAGAAACTTTATATAATGAATTGCAACAAATCAAAGCTGCGATTCTAAAAGAAGCAAATATAGGATTATTTGAAGTCGGAAATAAATTTGTTACATTATTACAAGAGCAATCTAGAAAATTACCTGAAACTTTACAAAAAACTGCCGCTCGCATCATCGGATTTTTATCATGTCCAGAACATAAAGCGATCGTAGAACAAGCTTATGAATCGCAAGAAAGAAAAGAAATGAGCGCTGATGAAATTAGGAATGAGACAAAAGCAGTATTAGCTAATTTAGTTAGTCAAACAGAATATGCAAACGGTAAAACATTTGATAAAACAACAGAAATTTTTGAATTCATATCCGGAATAAGTAGAGATCATAAAGCAACTGCTCCATTAACAGAAGAGCTTTATGGTCAATTTGAAGAACAGATTTTAAATAAAGAGTACGAAAAAGCAGGAGAAATATATGAAAAATTAATCGTATCTTTTCAAACAGAAAAAAGACTTGATCAATTGTGGAATACTTCCTACGAAAACACTACTCCTATTGCTAAAAGATCAAAAATAACATTTGATAATTTTAAAAAACTAATAAATGAGTCTTTAGAAAGTTCAACTCTAAATGGAAAAGATAAAAAAGATTTAACAGCTGATTTGACTAGAAAATGGCAAAAATTAATTCTTGTTCATAATTATGAAATATATTTTATTGAAAATTCCGATAAGTTACAAATTCCTTATTATGAATTATCAGAACAAGAGAAAGCAGCTTTTAAAAAAGAAGGAACAAGGGCTAACCTCAATGAATCTATTGTAAATTTAATGTTAAATGACGCTATTAAACAAGCATATTTCGGTGCTTTAGCGTCAAAATTTCCGTCAGTTCCAACAACAGGAACTTTAACAGAGCATTTCCCAACAAAAACTTTAGAAACTGATGATCGTTATCAAGAATTTTTAAGAGAATTATATTTATATTTAGCTAAAAACAAACCTGAACTGAAATTTCATGGAAGTTCCGCAAGCTATCCATTCGAGATTCTTTTTCCAAACGGCGAAAAACCTTATCCGCAAATTGCCGAAGCTTTTGATCTTCCAAATCCTCCAGCACATATTTTGATACTAAGGTGGACAAATGAAATTCAACAAGCACAAAATAAAAAGGAAACTTTTGCAAAAATTGAACAGGATATTAATTACAAGAAACTATCTCAATTCGAACAAACAGAACTAGAAAGCGAAGTAAATAGAAAAAATTTAGAAGAGTCTGCTGAATTGCCTAAAAATGAAAATTTACGAAAAATTGCCGAAAAATTAAAAAATCAAAGTAAAAAATTAGCTTATTGCGAAATTTCAAGTGAAGCTGAAAATAAGCTTAATGAAGCTTTGAAGAATAGAGGTGATTTTGATAGCAATGGAAATTTAAATGTGGTAATTGCTGTTCCTTATTATACTTA
>MFXJ01000055.1:1691-9034 GCA_001787465.1 Candidatus Peregrinibacteria bacterium RIFOXYB2_FULL_32_7
GACAATCTCCATCAGCAAGTCTGGAAATGATTATTACGTGGCTGTACATACCGCCTTAGACAAATTAAATACTTTGAATGGTAAAAAATCAATTGTTGTGCCAATAAAAAATAAAAATCTTTGGCAAGCACTTAAGCAAAAAAGAGAAACCAGAAGAATCGCTGAAATTCATGAGGAAAAAGAAAGAACTGTTGAAGTAACATTAAATACTGAAGATGATTACAAGAAATTAATTACAGAAATTAAATCAAAAGATAAAAGATTAAAACATACTTGGAATTTAAAAACTGAATATGGGAATTTCAGATTAGTAAGTTCTTATACTCTAGGCAAAGGAAGAGCACCCGAACGAGCAATTCTTTCTTTACATAAAGAAGGTGAGGCTCATTTCGTTGCAGTAGTTGACTATCCAGATTTAGATGAAAATTTCTTACAAGCACAACTTCAAAAATGTATTAGCGATATAGAGAAATGTAAAGATGAAACGTTTACCCCATTAGCAGATAACGAAGCAATAACGAAACGAAATTTAACCGATTCTGACGCATCTAATCCTCAAGATCAAGTCGCTTCTCAACCTGAAAGTAATGGGAATTTATTAAAAGCTCCACAAAACAATCAAAATGTACAAGAAAATTTAGCAAGACCTGTTCCAACTGAATCTCAACCCACAAGCCCTTCTGAAAATCAACAAAAAGCTTTAACTTTCTTTAATAATATTTTAAATGAAACAAATCTTGAAAATGGCAGAAATAACATTAGAAAACTTTCTTTAACTATTAACGGAAAAACTCTTAATGTCTCTGTAAATTCTCAAGGCAAATGGTCGGCTTCTATTGGTACATTTGTCGTTGCTAACGATGTTCCAAAAGATGATTTATTACAAGCTATCGTTTCAGAAGCTCCTCTTTTTGGTAATTTATATACCTCAATTGAACCTAAGCTAGATAAAAAACCAAAAGAAAGAACAAATGCTCCTAAAACACAACCTGCTAAAAAGGAAGAAACTTTATTAGAAGCTTTACAGCGAAATGAAAGTGTACAAAAAACTTTGGGAAAAGAAGTCCCTCCTGTTCCAAAAGCACCTAAAGCTAAAAAAGAAGAAAAAGAAACTGTTCTTGAAAAATCCTCAAAAGATCCTAAACAATTCATGAAAAATATTAATTTAACTGATTTCCCTAAAAATACCAAAAAAGATCTTAATTTCACTTTAAATAATACTAAATATACTCTTCGCGTTGAAAGAGGCGCTGGGGATGCTTTTGATATCAAATTATTTACTAAAGGCGAGCAAAAACCTAAAATTATCTGCTCTTGGGAAAAAGATTTTAATATCGTTCAACAAAAATTAAAAAATCATTCAATCGTAGGTAAATTATTTAATGCTACAGTTACAGAATCTAAAACTGAACCTGCACCTAAAATTGAATCTCAACCTCAACCTGCTCCTCAATCTACTTCCCCTACTCAAACTCCAGAACCAGCTAAATCAGAACCTACTAAAAAATCTCCTGAAGCTTCAGATACTGAAACTCAATTAACAGAAGCTCTCGAACAACTTGACAATGATCTTAACTTCATCAGACAAGTTGCCGGCTTAAAAAACAAACAAGCGATTGGTCCTCACAAATTTATTAATAAAAATGGCCAGCCTAACTGGATTATTCTTCGTCAATGGGAAACTGGTAAGTATACTTTTAGAATTTATGACAAAGAACCTCAATATAATGGTAAAGGCGCTCTACCACACAATCAAAGAAGTGTTATTCAATCACAAACTCCAGTTGTTGAATTCAGAATCAATCAAAATTTACACTATATTAGCCAATTCAAACTTAATAAAAAAGAATATTGCCAACCATTAGCTAAAAAATTAATTGCTGATGAGAAAATTTCTTTCATTATTCTTTTAGAAAAATCTGCTACAGAAAAATATAAAATTTCTTTTGACCACGAAACCAAAACTTTTGAACTTTTTGATACAAATGATGCGTCTATCGCCAAAACCACTAACAAAACTCAAGTTCAAAAATTATTGGAAGATCATATTTTCTCTCAACCTTTAACTCAAGAAGAAATTAAAACTAGACAAGAAACTGAACAAAAAAAACGAAGTGAAACAGAAGAAAAACAACGTCAAAAAGAAACTGAAAAAGCACTTGAAAAACAAGGAAAAGACGCTATCGCCTTTTTCGATGCCATTGCTACTGAAACTTTTGATAAAACAACTGGCTGGAGAAATGTTAAACCTGATTTAAAAACTATTGATGGACATACTCTCAAAGTTTCTTTAAGCCCTGAGAATAAATGGTTCGCTACAATTGATGGCAAACAAATAGCTAAAGGCGTAAGTAAAGACTTCTTATTCACATCTATTGAAGGAACTAGCATTTTTGGTGAAATTTACAAAACTGCTAAACCAAAATTAGAAGAACTTAAACAAGAACGAGAAAACGCTTTGGAAGCTAAAGAACAAGAAGAAGCGCGATCAAAAGCTGACCATGAAAAATTAGAAACTGAACAACAAGTCGCTACATATAATTTTAACGAAAAACCTATTGAAGCTGCATTAGAATTACATGAAAATTTCCCAACTTTAGCAGGCAAACTTACTTCTCCTAACCATAAAATCACTATTAATTATTCAGCAAATGGAAAACCACAAACCGCATTTATAAGAAAGGAAGCAAATGGAAAATTCATTATTGAAATTCCAAAACAGCAACCAAAAATAACTGACCAACCAGTTGAAGAAATTTTATCAACTCCAGGCGTGCTTAAACTTGATGTTGAAAATCCTGAAGATTGGGGAGCAAAAGTGGAAAGTCAATTAGCCAAATTACATAACATTGCTAAATATCAAATTACTCTCGCAGTTAAAGAGAATGACAAAATTACTTGGTTTAAGATTCAAAAAGAAGAAAATGAAATCAAACTTTTCAAAGAAAATAGGCAAATTGCCAAAGTTACAAGAGAAATCGAAGCCAAAAACGTTTTCTTACATCAACTTTATCCAAAGCATCCAGAAACCATTGAATTTAATGAAACTTTATCACTCCATAATCTTGATAAATTTTTCATTGAATTTAATAAAATTAAAGATGGCCACCCTCTACGATCTCAAATCTTGACTTTCAAAATGTTTGATAAAAATGGACAAGCAACTGATGTAACTCTCACAAGATACAAAAAAGGAATTCCAGCAAATCAAGCTTTCAAATCGTCTTTTATGGACAAAGCAACCGGAGCTCCTCTTCAAGAACTTTTCAATTCTCCAGAAAAAGCTAGATTGCAAACCTCAATAAATTCAGAATCAGATATCACGTTTTTCATTCAAAAACTTGATGAATTTAACGAATTCCCAAATCTTCAATACCAAATTTTCTTATCATCTCCTCAAGGTAATTTTTGGTTAAAAAAAGCTAGAAAAACAGAACCAAAATTTTTCTTGAAAAAAACTGGAGAAAATAAAGGGCTAGATATTAGAACAACAGCTTTACAGACAAGACTTAAAGAAAATGTCTTACAAGAAACTACTGAACAAATAACTACAATAAATATTTCTGCAGGCTTAGAAAATGCTGAAACAAATATTAATCCATTAAATGATGCTTTAAACCCAAATCAACAATTAAATAGAATTGTAAGAATCAGTGATGAAACGCAAAATATAGAATTTAGAATGGCCAAAGATACAGAAGGAAATTTAATTCAAACTGAATTTATTATTGCTTTCAACAATGATGAGAAAAACATCACTTCTCAAAAAGAAGCTCTTGCAACCATATTTAACCATGAATTTAAACTTCTAAGACATGGTTTTGATAAATGCGATAAAAGAGCTGATAAAACTTTCAAAATAAATAATTTCATAGACTCTCTTGCAAAACTTGAAAAAAATGATCTTGTTAAAATTGCTGATTCATTCACCATCTATTTGCAAGGTACAGCTGGAGAAAATTATAAAATTACAAAACAAGGTCAAAAATATGAACTTTTCCAAAATAATCAATCAAAAGGAATAGCAAATAATCTTAAAACTTTAAGTGAGTTATTAACCAAAGAATTTTATCCAGATACCCCAAGCGAAAAAGCAACTAAAATAAAAATTCCTGAAAACATAGATCTTACTTCAAATCCTTTTGCTGGTAATTTAACAAGTAAATTTAAAGACCTTCAAAAACTTGCCGCCAATGGTCAAGCAGCAGAACAAATATTTACAGCAGATAATTTACAAAATCTTGAAACTCTTAAACTCGCTTCTCAGGCAGTCGATACGCTTTATAACAAAATCAAAGATATTCCAATAAATGATCCTACAAAAAATGCGCAATTACAAAAAATTCAAACTTTTGAGCAATTTTTAGCTGAAAATCAAACTCTAATAAACGCCATTAAATCTGCAAAACTTGATGATCCAACGGCTAAACTTGAAGAAATGTGGAATACTCGAGAATTTGAATCTCTGCTTACCGACGAATTTGTTCAAGAAACACTAGTTGAAAGAGACACAGCTTATGATTTTCAAGAAAACTTAAAAAGAAGAATATCAAACAAACAATTTGAATCTAATTTTATCCCTGATTTTTCAGAAAATTCTAAAACTTTCTTAAACTCACAAACAGCTTATGAAATCATTGCCAGAAGATATCGAGATAAAATCAAAACACGTAATGGAATCAAAATTCATCCGCAAGTTAGATTGTTTGATGAGAATGGATTTATAAAACCGTTCGAAAATACTGAAAACTTATTTAAAAATAAAGATTTAGAATCAGCAACTATTAACAAATTAAAACGATATTTCACAATTTTAAGAACTGAAGAGAAATTAACTTGGAGAAGATTTTGTATGACTCCAATTGTTGATGCATTAACTGCTTCAACCACAAGCACATCAGAACCAGCCAAGGTCATTGATCAACAATTAGACATGGACGCAGAAGGCAATCAAAAACTGCGAGAAGCATATACTAAAGAAGCTCTAACTTATCTAAAAACTTTAGAACCAAAAAATCATGAAGAATTAGATCGTCTTCTCCAAAGTTCAATTGATATCGCCAGTCTTGATAAAAATGAAAATCTTGATAAAATTTTAGAAAATTTTTACAACGAAACTTTAAGACCGATAATTATAAAATCTTTTGAAAATGGATTATTTCCATTAACCGCACTTGAAGACAAAATTTCAGAACCGGAAATTAACAGATTATATGGAGAATATTGCGATGCTTACGCAATGAAATTCGTAGAAAAAGGAGCGATAACCGAAGAATTATTAACTGAAAAATTAGTAACTGCGAATAATATTGAAAATGCAGAATTAAAAGAAATTGCGACATTAAGAATAACAGAAATTTTCGAACGTCAATTAATCAAAATAAGCGGAGTAATCGATGCGGTTGGAAAGTTATCAGAAATATCAGATTTAACAGAGAAAATCAGAATTTTATTAACAAATGTCAGAGATGAAACAGGAAGAGAAGTATCAGTTGTGCTTCTTCTAGAATCAACAGACGGCAAACCAACAATTCGAAAACTTTATCAAGATAATAAAAAAGCTTTATCATCATCCCCTATTCCATTTGATAATACAAAATCAGCAGAAATTTTAGAAAGTTTAGAAATTTTTGGAAAAGACAAGCTTCTTGCAAAACAAATATTAGCACGAGAAAGTATTGAAGAAACTATTACTGAAAAACTAATAGAAACAGTTGTCAAAAATAGCAGATTCGTTTTAACAAAAAAACTTTGGGAGCAATATAATCAAAACCCAAATGATAAAAGCGCGAAAGATGGAGATAAATTATCTAATGCAAAAGCCGCTTATCTACTTGAAACAATCGCAAATAGCTACTTTTTTGATGAAAATGGAGACGTAAGAGATAATTTAAATCCATTTGCAATTGAAAGTCTTGAAGAAACTTTATTAAAAGGATTCCAAGGTGAATTTACAGGTATAACTGATTTAGAAACTTCTTATTATCAGTGCTTTGCCATGATAGGAAAAGAAGCTAACGATGCAATAAATGAGAAACTAGCCATTGCCAAAGCCTATTATCTCTTTACTCAACCTGAAAATGAAGAATGGAAAGAAAACGAAGGATATAAAAATGCAACAGAAAGATTAAAAACAATGCCAGTCAAAACTTATGCCACAGCTAAATACGTCTTAGATAATGCTTATGAAATAATTTCCCCAAAAGCATATTTATCTCTTGCTGAAGTCGAAAACTATGAACGAAATTATTATTTAAATCATGTTTTGCCTAAACATGATTTATCTGCAGATTTGATTCAAGAAAAACCTCTTTTTATTTCTAATCCAAACGAAATTTTGGGAAATAGAACTTATTCTGATCAAATAACTGCATATTTTCAAGGAACAGCCACACCAAATATTACCGATTTTGCCCTTAGCATTGGTTTAGAAGAAGACGGCAAAAAACAACAAATTGACTTGGGTCTTTCCCAAACTTTTGAATTAACTTTCATTGAAATATATTGCCAAATACAAGATTTAGATTTTACTTCTCCTCAAAAATTCATTGATTTTTTAAAAGGAAATTTCGCGCAAATAACTGATAATAATTTACCAAATCTTCTTGCTACAACCAAGGAAGAATTAGGAAATATCGCTTATCAATATGTTGAAAATTTATTATCAAAAGCACAAGAACTTCCAAAGTGGGAAGAAATAAGAAATCAATCAAACTATGATTTATTTTCTACAAATTATCAAAATAAAATCGCTCTTAGCTTTATCAAAAAATGGCAAGCACTTGAACAGGCAAAAGAAGGATACAAAATAACTCTTGAATACGGCAAAACACAAACTCAAGATAATATTGCCGAAGCGCAACTAAACGCTTTACGACAACAAATAGATGCTGATCCTGTCTTTCCAAGTATAGGTGATTACGCGGTAGACATAAAAAAACTCGAGGTCAAACAAACCTTATCAGGGAATGCTGTTACTTTAGCCATTGAAGATATTTCAAAATTAGAAAATTCATTAGAAGAAGTTACAGAAGGAGACAGGACAAAAGATATAATTTATAATTTTATTCAAAGTAAAGTTGAATCATCTACATCAGTTCCATCAACTTCTCCATGGCAAGGAATTTTGCAATTAGAAGGAAGACCGCCAATTTTAATTCATGTTAAATATGAAAATAATAAAATTTCATTAAGTTTCAGAAAACTTGATGAAGAAACGCAACAAGTAGAGTTTGAATTGAAAGACGAACTTTTAAAAGAAACACCTCCAAAAGAAAATGATTTTAAAAAATCATATAACGAAAAATTTGAAGAAGCCTTAGAAAAACTTAGAGAAAAAGATG
>MFXJ01000056.1 GCA_001787465.1 Candidatus Peregrinibacteria bacterium RIFOXYB2_FULL_32_7
TTTGTGGGGCAGTCAATATCTTTGGGTTGCGAAAATAGGATACGCTGTTCCGCCATTTGCTTTTGCGGCTTTGAGGTTTTTTTTGGCGGGAATGGTTTTATTGTTTTTTAATTGGAAAATTTTTGCGAAAACTGAGATTAAAATGAAGAAAAATCATTTGATGAAAATTTTGACTTTGAGTGTTTTGGGATTATTTGTCGGTACGATGGCGATGATTTTTGGGGTGAATTTGGCAAATACTGTGGTTGTTTCCACCGTTATAAATATTAATTCTGTTTTGGTCATATTCTTAGCTTCAATTCTTATTGGAGAAAAGATTAAAACATTTCAAAAAATAGGTATTTTTATCGCTTTTTTAGGTATCGTTTTAATTGCTTTGAATGGACAGTCTTTTACGGCTTTGACTGAATCAGAATATTTTTTTGGAGCTTTAATTGCTTTTGTCGCGGCTTTTTTTATTAGTTTTTATACGATTTATATTAAACAATATGTAGAAAAATACGGCGGATTAACGGTTACTCAATTAGGCTTGATGCCAGCTTGTTTTTTGGGATTTATTATTTCTATGTTTTTTGAAAATTGGGATTTTGTATTTGATTTGAGTTTTGTGCAGTGGCTTTATATAGTTTTATTTGGAGTAATTACTGGTCTCACTTTTTCTTTGTGGGCATCAAGTATCAAACATCTTGGATCATCAGGAGCGGCTTCTTTCAAAATTGGGATCCCATTTTTTGCAACGATTTATTCTTTGTTGTTTTTGAATGAGAAATTAACAATTTGGATTTTTTTGGGATTAATTTTGGTAATTTCTGGAATGTTAATGTGCCATTTAGGAAAAATTTCTAAGAAAAAGAAAGGCGATGTTGTTTTTGAATACGAGGAGTTTTAAATTTGATTTTGTTTTTGTTGCATAGTAAATTTTTTATGTAATATTTAATGTTTCATTATGGATTCAAAATTAATTGCTAACATTCTTCTTTCAACCAAGTCTGTTAAAATTTCAACTAATCCGCCTTTTACATATACTTCAGGGATTAAATCGCCGATTTATTGTGATAATCGAAGGCTTATTTCTTTTGTAGAAGAAAGAAAAGAAATTTTGAAAGGATTTAAGGATTTGATTAAAAGAAATGGATTTCAACCTGATTGTCTTGCTGGGACAGCAACAGCGGCTATTCCTTGGGCGGCTTTTTTGGCACAAGATTTGGATTTACCAATGGTTTATGTTCGGCCTCAAAAAAAAGAACATGGAGCAGGCAAGCAAGTTGAAGGAGTTTTAAAGTCAGGACAAAAAGTTTTAATCGTAGAAGATTTAATTTCTACTGGAGGTAGTTCAATTAATTCAGCTCAGGCGGTTAAGGAAGAGGGGAAATGTGAAGTTTTAGGAGTTTTAGCGATTATGACTTATGATATGCCAAAAGCTAAAAAAGCTTTTGAATCTGCAAATTTAAAATTAGATACTTTGACGAATTTTGACACTTTGATGAATGTCGTTGCGGAAAGTGGTGCTTTGAAAGAGGATGAAGTTGCTTTAGCGAGAGAATGGAATCATGATCCGGAAGGATGGAATTGCTAAAATCTAGCAGGCATGCCTGCTAGGTACAACATATAAATTTTATTTATGAAAAATTTTGCTGATCGATTAATTTCAGAAATTGATAAAAAAGGGTCTTCTATTTGTGTTGGTCTTGATCCTCGGCTTTCTCAGATCCCTGGTTTTATTGTTGAAAAATATTTAGAGGAGCATGGCGCGACATTTGCGGCGGCAGGAGGAGCGATTTTAGAATTTAATAAAGGAATTATTGAGGCGGTTAAGGATTTAGTTCCGTGTGTGAAACCTCAGATTGCTTTTTATGAACAGTATGGGATTGAAGGATTAAAAGCTTTTCAGGAAACGTGTAGCTATGCAAAAAAAGCTGGTTTGATTGTTATTGTTGACGCGAAGAGAAATGATATTGGGTCTACGGCCGAGGCTTATGCTAATGCTTTTTTAGGTAAGGTTGATGTTTTTGGAAAAGAGCAAAGCGTATTTAATGCTGATGCTTTGACGGTGAATGGATATTTGGGCTTTGACGGTATTAAACCTTTTGCGGAGGCCTGTAAGAAATATGAAAAAGGTATTTTCGTCTTAATCAAAACTTCCAATCCGTCATCAGGTGATTTGCAAGATCGGACTGTTGATGGAAATTATACTTTATATGAAATGTTTGGGCATTTGCTTGAATCTTGGGGGGCAGATGAAATTGGTGAAAAAGGATATAGCTCGATTGGGGCGGTAGTGGGAGCGACTTATTCTGAGCAAGCTAAGAAGTTACGTAAAATTATGCCTAATACAATATTTTTAGTCCCTGGATATGGCGCGCAGGGTGGAGATGCTTCTGATATAAAACCTTGTTATAATGAGGATGGATATGGAGCGATTGTAAATTCATCAAGAGGAATTATTTTTGCGTATGAGGGAAGTAAAAAGTTTAAACCTGAAGATTATAAAGAAGCGGCGAGAGAGGCTACCTTGGATATGAAAAAGGATTTAAAAAGCGTGGAAGTGAAATAACCGTTTCCATTCCTCAATTTCCAAAGTTTCCGATCGTCTATTCGGATCAATATTAGCTTTTTTTAAAATTTCGATGATTTTTTCAGTTGGAATTTGCAAGCCTCTGGAAAGAGAATTGTGGATTTTTTTGCGGGGGTTGCTAAATCCGGCCTCAATAAATTTGAAAAAATCGGTAGAAATATATGACAATGTGTCTTTATTAATTTCTTTAAAAATTCTAATTTTGAGAATAGCGGAATCTACTTTTGGAGCCGGGTAGAAGCTTTCTTTGGGGACTAGGGAAATAATTTCCGGCTCGCCAAAGAGGTGTATGTTTAGACTTAACACGGAATGTTTTTGTTTGTATTTCTTAAGGCGACAGATTTTTTCCGCAACTTCTTTTTGAATGAGCAGGACAATTAATTTTGGTAATTTGGGGTCTTTATTGGAAATGAATTCGCTACGCAAGAAATGATTTATAAGCGGGGAAGTGATGTAGTAGGGGATGTTAGCGATAAGTTTGTATTCGTTCGTTTTGTTTATTTCAAATTTTAAGGCATCTTGGTTTAGAATGGTTAGATTTTTGAATTCTTTTGTGGTTTCTTTTAGAATTGGAATGAGATTTGAGTCTTTTTCGATAGCGATAACTTTTCCAGCATTTTTACAGAGTTCTTGGGTTAAACTTCCGAGTCCTGGTCCAATTTCGATTACAGTATCATTTTTTGAAAGATTTCCAGCAGTAATGATTTTTTGCAAAATATCTGAGTCAATCAAAAAATTCTGCCCCAAAGATTTATTTGCCCAGAGCTTATGTTTTTGCAATATTGATTTGATGTCGAGAAGTGAAAGCATTTGTGCAATTTTTATTTTCTTTGATATAGTAGACTTACTATTTAGATTCTAAAAAATTTTTATATGTTTGTAAAAAATAAAATTGATCAGGTAAGTTCGTGGTCAAGAAATTCGCTAGGGTTGAAAGTTTTTGTGATTGGCTTTTTAGTTTTAATTTTGCTTATTCCAGCTTCAATGATTGAGAGTTTGATCCGTGAAAGAGAAATAACTGCGGACGAAACTATAAATGAAGTTAGCGCTAATTGGGGCGCGGCGCAAGTTTTAGCCGGACCAATTTTAAGCGTTCCTTATATAGATTATTTCAAAGATGAGTATGGAGTTGTTCGTTCTCAAACAAAATATGCGCATTTTTTACCGGAAAATTTGAATATTAATGGCGATGTTGGCACTGAAATTAGGAATAGGGGAATCTATTCAGCGGTTCTTTATAACACACAATTAGAAATTGACGGTAATTTCTTATTTCCAGATTTTGATAGTTTAGTTTCAGTAGCGGAAAAAGATATTTTGTATCAAGATGCTTTTATTTCTTTTGGCCTTACTGATATGAGAGGTATTAATGAAAATATTTCTATTAATTTTGACAGTGAGAATTTTGTTTTTGAGCCAGGCGTGCCGATCAATGATGTTTTTAATTCTGGATTTAACGCTGAAGTTTTAATTAATAAAAAAGCCAATTATAAATTTTCTATGCAACTTGATTTAAACGGCAGTTTCGCGCTTAATTTTGCACCGCTTGGCAAAACCACAACTGTTAATTTGACTTCATCTTGGAATAATCCTAGTTTTGATGGTGCGTTTTTGCCTGATACTCGCACAATTACAGAAGAAGGATTTTCTGCTGATTGGAAAATTCTGCATTTAAATCGCAATTATCCTCAACAATGGATCGGTTCCGCTAATCCTATTAATTTGTTTTCTGAAACCGGACTTGAACCTAGTAGATTTGATAATAAATTTGATTATTATGATGAAAGTAGCGATTTAAATAATGTTAATGATTATAGTTTCGGCGTGAAACTTTTACTTCCAGTCGATGCTTATCAGAAAAGCATGAGGGCGATTAAATATGTGATTATGACTTTGGTGCTTACTTTTGTGACGTTTTTCTTTGTAGAGGTGTTTAATAAGAAAAAAATTCATCCTGTCCAATATTTATTAGTTGGTTTTGCGGTATGTATTTTCTATTTATTGCTGTTATCTCTTTCTGAACATCTTGCTTTTGGTTTGGCGTATTTAATTGCTAGCTTAGCGACAATTTTGTTGATTAGCTTTTATTCAAAAACAGTTTTTGATAATTCAAAACAAAGTAAAGTTCTTGGTGGAATTTTAGTTCTGATGTATGGATTTTTTTATACACTATTGCAACTTCAAGATTATGCATTGTTGGTTGGAAGCATTGGACTTTTTGCAGTTTTGGCGATAGTGATGATGTTGTCCAGAAAGATTGATTGGTATGGAAATGTAAATTAAATTTTTGGAAATAATCAAAAAAGGATCTTTTTTGAAAAAGATCCTTTTTTTGATTTTTTATATATTATTTAGAACAACGTATTCCATTCAGAAATTCACGTTGACAGTCGCTGTTCCAAGACCACGTTCCTGCAAATACTGTTTGTGCAAGTAGAACTGTAATAATTGCCGAAAAAATTACTGTAGCAATAGCTTTTTTCATGAAATAAAAAATTAGAAAATAATTTTAAAATTTGGCTAAAGCTTAGGGTAAAAATTATTATTAATCAAATTAAAACTATAGCAAATAAATTGACAGAGCTGATAGTTTAATGAGTGATTTTTATTAATTTTAAACTGCTTACATGTCCGCTTATGATGGAGATTTTTTCTTTTGAGGTTTTAAATTCTTGACTAAGAAATCTGATTAGTTCTTGATTAGCTTTGCCTTTTTCTGGCGGCGCTTTTAGTTTTATTTTATAGGTTTTGCCATTTTCAGTTTCCATAATTTCCATAAGTTCGGTAATATTTGATCCGGGAATAGCTTTGATACGGAGATAGATTGGAAATTTGACGTTTGGTTCTAAGCTAAATTTAAGATGGTTTGAAGTAACTTTTTGCATTGGAAATTTTTAAATTTGATTTTTAGAAAATTTTTGAAAAATTGTATCAAACGCCAGCATCACATCTTTTTGATCAAGATAAATGATAAATTCAGTGGTAGTTGATGCCAGTTCTACGATATTAATGTTTTGCAAAGCGATTTGTTGAATGATTAAATATAGCAAGCCTGGCATTTTAAGATATTTTTCTGGGAAAGTGATGCCTAAAGAGGCGAGGGATGTGTAAATATATTTTACTCGTTGTTTGATTGTTTGTTGCACAGCTTTAAGATATTTTTCTTCTAAAATAATTGTAATTATTGATCCGCCTTCAGTTATTGTGATATATCCTTTTTCTTTTTGAATTTTATTATAAAGATTATTGATATTTTTGTGCGTTTCTTCAGTTTTTAAAAAACTTATAGCGCATAAATTAGAGTTTATTGTGATATTATCTATTTCAAAATAATTGTTTTTGTCTGGAATTAATTTGGATAAATTTTTTTGCAGTCTTGATAAGCTCATGTGAATAGCATTTTCAGTTACGTTTTTTTTTGTTTGCGCAGAAACTAATGGTTTGATGAATTTAGCTACTTGTGCCAAATTAAGAAGTTTATGATGAATCCCAAATTTTAAAAGCGAGTTTTTTAAAATTATTTTTCGTACGGCATGGGGTATTTTTAGCATATTTGTTATATTTATAACAAAAAAATGATTTTTATAACTTTTTTATATATTAATTTTGCTTTAAAAAAAGTCAAGCTTATATTACCGTTGTTTTTATTTTTTAAAATTATTTTATGACAAATGTTGAAATGGCAGGTGGTGAAACAGATACTTTATGTGTGCAAGATGAAAGTTTATTGCCACCACCAGCAGTTCAGGATATTAATCAAGGCTTACGTGATCAGTATATAAGGGCTGGTTTAAGTCAAAAAGATCTTGGTTTTGATCCTTGGTGTAATAATTTAGATTAAAAGATAAATGAAAATTGTTTAAGTGCAAATCTCTTCTAATCTATTTTCTTTAATTCCTTGTTTGATTTCCATTGCAATTCTTTCGCCATAGCTTTTGCTTTGTCCATAAAGATATGAAGTGTGCGGAGTGAATGCGGTACCAGGTGAGCCTGGGATTCTCATGCTGACATCGAAAATTACTAATTCTTCACGGCCGTTTTCCGAAGCAACTGCTCCTTGTAAGGCAAAAGCGCCGATGATTCCAGGTGAGTATTCTTCTTGTGTGATTTTTACAAATTTTTCACCGATGCTAAAGATTTTTTCAATAATAGATTCTTTGGTAGTTACGGTATAATGTCCAGTTTCAATCATAGTTGGTTTTAGATATTTCAGAACTTCTATTTGTTCAGGAGCTGGAAGGCGCAGAATTCCGTCAAGATTTGTTTGTCTTCTGGTGTCAGTTCCCATTAGTTCGAGTTCATGATTTAATTTTGAATAGAAATAGTTAAAATTCACATGAGCGCCGATAATATATTCTTCAATAATAGCATCGCGAAGACCTTTTTCAGTAATTTGACCTTCTTTTAACATTTCGCTTGATTTTTTTTGGTAATTTTCATATGAATTTGCAAGAAAAAAAGCCCTTTCATAATTTCGAGTCGCTTCATTAACTTTGACCAAAACCAGCCTATCAATATCTTTCGGATCTTTGTAAATGTGTGGGATTCTGATACCAGCTTGTTTGAGTAAATAATATTGATTTCTTTCAATATCTCGTTCTTCCAGTTTAACCATTTCTCTGGAGCCATGAATCGGGACTTCAAAATCATTTTCAATTTCTGAAAAATTGCAATAAACCCAGAAATAACGGTTATGGATAAAAATTGTATTTAAGGCACGGAGTTCTTCTTGGACTTCATCTTTGACAATATCGGCAAATTTATCAACATGGATAATGTGATCAATGCATCCAATTTTTTCATCATTTCTGTCTCGGCTTTTATAATATTTGGAATAAGTTTCATCACGTCCCTTTTGACAAACCGCGACAGTTTTGAATCCAAGTTTTTTCGCGCCATGGCAAACATCGAGAGCGCTGTGGCCACCTAAAACGCCAATAGAAATTGCGGATTTATTGTAGTTTTGGAGGATTTTTTGAAGATTTGAGATCATTGTTAATAAAGTTAAAAATTTTGTATTATAATTGCAATTTTTCTTCCTAAATCATAAATTTTTTCAGTTATTACTTCCCAAATGATATTTAAATCAATGCCAAAATAATCATGGCTTAAAACATCTCGCATTCCAGTTAGTCTTTTCCATTCTACTTCTGGATATTTCTCTTTACATTCTTTAGTTAGATGTTTTGTGGCTTCGCCAATAATTTCTAAATTTCGTATTACTGCATCTTGCATCATACGATTTTGTAGGAAATCTTCTTGTGATGATTCGTTAATAAAATTATTAATAACTCGAGCGCTATCAAGAATATGTTTTAAATAAAAAATATCTCTTTTATTCATATAATATTTTTTGTTCTTTTAGGATTATATCTTTTAAAAATGGACTAATGCCATTATAAGTGACAAGATCTATTTTTTTTTCTAAATTTTCTTCTAAATCAAATTTAAGATCAACTAAATCAAATAATGATTTGCGACCTTTAAATTCAATTAAAATATCAATGTCACTTTTTTTGGTTTGTTCTCCTCTTGCATACGATCCAAATAAAGCCGCTTTCACAACATCATGTTTCTTAAGAATTTTTACAATATCTTCTTCAAGCATAAAAAAACAAAGTTAATATATATATAATAATTTTAATTTAAAATAAAGAAAAAAGAAAAAAGAAAAAAGTTAAAGAAGAATAAAAACTTGACAGAGAGAGAGAGATGTTATGATATAGACGTTTTAGTTTTTAAAATATTTTTATGAGACAAAAAGATCCTTTAGACTT
>MFXJ01000057.1:0-5458 GCA_001787465.1 Candidatus Peregrinibacteria bacterium RIFOXYB2_FULL_32_7
TTAATTCTTTAATTAATTTATCTTTTAGTTGATTTTTTAAAGAATCTTTCATGCCATAAACGTAGATAGCATTAGCATTTGATAAATTTTCTTTAAAAAGATTTTTATATTTGAATTGAATATTTTTATTTCTATAAAAAATTTGTCTAATTTTACAAACTAAGAACATCGGCAAAGCAAGTTCTAATCCAATAGATTTGACTCCAAAATGTTTATTGGCGTAAAAAATAGTTTTTCCATCACCGCAACCAAGATCATAAAAAACTTCATTTTTTTTAAGCTTAGCAAGTTTAAAAATCCTTTCTAAATCTTTAGTTCTGCAGGGCACCCAGGGAGCCAGTGATACGGCGGCAAGCGCAAAGGAACAAAGAAGGAGTGTTAAGATTATGAGTAAAATATTCATGTCGCAGTAGTATAGTTTTTTTCTATTTTCAAGTATACTTTTTTATGTAATTATTTGAAAGAAATTTATGCAAAATAAAATTTTAAATTTTGACAAGCCTTTATTAATGGGGATTTTGAATGTTACTGTGGATTCTTTTTTTGATGGAGGAAAATATTTGGAAGAAAAATGTTTATCAAAACGCCTAAAACAAATTATGGAAGAGGGGGCTGATATTATTGATATTGGAGCTCAATCAACGTTTGCTGGGAGGAAGGAGGTGCCTTTTAAAGAGGAAAGTGAAAAAATATTAAATGCGATGAAGATATTTTTAAGGACAAAGGATAAAGAAAAAATTTTAATTTCAATAGATACTTATCAATCTCAGGTCGCGCAGATAGCTTTGGAAAATGGAGCAGACATGATTAATGATGTTACGGCCATGCGCAAGGATCCTTTGATGCCTGAGGTGATTGCCAAATTTGGTTGTCCAATTGTTTTGATGTATGCGAAAGAAGATAATGCTAGAACAACAATGGATAATGTTGATTATGATGATATTATTTCTGTTTTAAAAAAGTTTTTTGAGGAAAGAATAAGTTTTGCGATTTCTAGAGGCGTGAAAAAAGAACAAATTATTTTGGATCCAGGAATGGGTTTTTTTATTAGTGGCAAGGCTAAATATAGTTTTGAGATTCTACATAGACTGAAAGAATTGAAAGAATATTTTAAATTACCAATTTTAGTTGGAACCTCAAGAAAAAGTTTTTTAAGTTGCGGAGGGAAATATGGTCCAGAAGAAAGGCTGGAAGGATCTTTGATTTCTGCTGGTATAGCGGTCTTAAATGGAGCAAATCTCATTAGAGCGCATGATGTTAAAGCGACTAAGAAAGTTTTAGAAATTATAAAAAACATGTACAATACAGATACAAATTAATTTATGTTTATGTCTTTGTTTTATTTAATTGCCGCTTTAGTCGTTTGCATTACTATTCATGAAGCTTCTCATGCTTATGTGGCTTATAAATTAGGCGATCCGACAGCTAAACGCGATGGACGTGTAAGTTTGAATCCTTTGAGGCATTTAGATCCGCTTGGAACTTTAGCTGTATTTATTTTTCATATTGGCTGGGGTAAGCCAGTTGTTATTAATGATAGAAATTTTAAATATCCTGTTCGCGATAGTGCTCTTACCGCGCTTGCTGGACCGATTTCTAATTTATTAACCGCATTTTTGATTGCTATTCCCTTAAAGCACCTTGATTTTTCAGGAGTATTAGTCTATTTAGGATTTTTACTGCAAAGTATTTTTAGTTTAAGTATTGTTTTAGCAGTTTTTAATTTAATTCCTTTACCTCCTTTTGACGGTTCGAAAATTTTGGGTCTTTTTATCCCTTCAAAATATCAACATAAATATGATTTTTTTATGCAAAGAGCCATGGGATATGTTGTTTTGGTGTTATTATTTGATATTTATTTGTTAGAGAGCTTGGTTTCCTTTTCTTTTGTAAAAGTTTTTATTGGCATAAGTTATGATTTGATTTCAGGATTTATTTTATCGAACACTTAAAAAATAGGTTAAATCTGTATTATATGGAAATTTTCTATAAAAATATTAGGCAGTATAAAATTGTTGATAAAAATAAAGATAAAATTGCTAATCTAAAAGACATTTTAATTGACTTAAGAAATGGTAGGGTAGTTGCTTTTGTCACTATGGATCATTTATGTTTTTTGCCTACGGATATTTTGGGTTGTCATCAAAATGAAATTCAAATTTCAAATAAATTTTTTTTAAAAGCGGTTAATGATTTAGAACAAATTAATCAGTGTGGAATAATAATTGGGAAAAAAGTATTTACAAAAAGTCATGAATTCTTAGGTAGAGTTCGGGATTTCGCTGTTGATACAAATACGAATTATTTAGAATTAATAAAAGTCGTAAAAAAGTTTTTTTTCTTTTTGCCAATAAAAAAATGTGAAATAAATTTGAAAAACATTATTGAAATCAATGAGAAAGAAGTGATTGTTGATGATATTTTGATACAAGAACCTTTAAGGCAGGTCGATTTAGCCACGGCCTAAATTTAATAATAAAAAGAGCTGTTGTTTTATGCAACAGCTCTTTTTTTGAGAAAATATTTCTTATTATTACACTCCTTCTTGTCCGGTAGCAACTCCTTGAATTACAGTGTTAACTATCGCAAATGAAACTACAATTATAATAATACCGATAACGGCATTCTTAATTACTCCTTTGCCTTTTGCAATACCATCTTCTTCACCAGCAGTAATAACAAGGAAACCTCCATATATCAAATATACAACAGCAAGAAGTCCTAAGAATCCTAATACAAAATTTAAAGCTGTTTGTACAAAGGTACGAATACTTCCTCCAGAACTAGTTTGGAAAATTTCGTCTCCGGTGGAAATTACCGTGCTGGTATCAGCCGCAAAAACTGAATTTGCGATTAATAGTAAACTCATCGTGCCAAATACCGCAAGGATTTGGTAAATGCTTTTCTTAGAAAGTTTAAATTTCATGTGAAAATGTTATTGAGTAAAGGATTTCATTATATTTTATCAAATTTTACCTTATTTGAAAAGAAAAATAAAGTTGACGCGAATGGAAAGTGTTGTGGAGTTAGTGTTAAAATGTATATTTTAGTATAAAATACAATAAATTAATAACCTTTTTCGTATGGGAACAATTAATGTTGATATTTTGTTAGTGATTGCCGTTATTTCTGCTATTACTCAAGGTATAAAAAAATATTTATTGCAGGAACATTATAAATATGCATCTTTTGTGGCTCTTTCTTTGGGTTTTGTTTATGTTTTTGCTCAAAAATATATTTGCAATCAGTACCAGAATATAAATATTGTTGATACTATAGTTTTGTCTTTGGCGATAGGATTTGCCGCTTCTGGAGGATATGAGAATATAAAAAATTTGTTTTTACAGAAAAAATAGAGTTAGTAATTAGTAAAGAGTAATTGGTAATGAGTAATAATGCGTTTGCTTGAATTGGAACGGGTAGGTTATGTGAAATATATTTTTCTAAAAAACGTAAAACAGAAAACGCATAATTTATAATGAATCACTTTTACGAGTTGACAATAATGATTTCATCTTCTAATTCAATTCCAAAATTTGCCATTACCTTCTCTTTTGCTAAGGCTCTTAATTTTAGAATATCATCGCTAGTTGCATGGCCTAAGTTCATGAAAAAATTAGCGTGTTTTTCTGAAATTTTAGCTTCACCAATTTGATAACCTTTTAACCCCACAGAATCGATTAATCTTCCAGCACTGTCGCCTTCAGGATTTTTAAAAAAAGAGCCGGTTGTGAAGCCCCAAGGTTGTTTCTCGGCACGAAAATTTACGGCTTCTTTACTTTTTTTAAGATCAGTATTGGTATTTTTTAGCTTCAGAGTTGCTTTGAGAACGATTTCTTTTGTTTTTTTAAGCTTGCTATCGCGATATTTAAAATCAAAATAATCTTTTTTGACCTCAAAAATACCTTTTTCAAAATCATATAGGGTTACATTTTCAATTAGATCGGCAATTTCGCAGTCATGACAGCCGGCATTTCCATAAATTGCTCCTCCAAGCGTTCCTGGAAGTCCATTAGCCCATTCAAGTCCAGTTAGTTTTTTTGAAAAACTTTCTTTGGCTAGTAAAGCCATTCTTGCTCCAGCGGAAGCTTTTAAGAATGGTGCACTGCTATTGATAAATTCGAAATTGGAATCTGTGATTTTGATTACAAGTCCACGAAACCCGTTTGAATCAAATAAAATATTTGAACCGCCACCAAAAATAAAATAAGGAATTTCTAGATTTTTTGTGATTTTTAGGAACTCAGGCAGAAGATTAATATCGCTACAATTCCAAAAAAGATCAGCTGGTCCGCCAATACGAAAAGTACAGTGATTACTTAAAAATTCCTGAGATTTGAGATCAGGAATTTTTTGAATGAGAATAGAATATTTTTGTTGTAACATAGCCCTTTCAATCCTAAATAAATTCAAAATCATTAGTAACTATCACTGATTATTGTAATTTTTATTTAATTCTTTGCTTAAGTAGTTTCCAATATTTTGCTGGACTTTTCATGAAGCATTTAAGACCATGAGCAGAAACTTTTGCTTTGATTTGTTCGCCTGTGAAAGGATTAATCAAGGTTTTTTTGAACAAATTTGGTAAAAAAGTTCGTTTGGTTGCTCGGCAAGAATGGCTTCGAGTATTTCCAGTAGTAGGGCCTTTACCGGTAATTTGGCAGACACGAGACAATTTAATTGAGAATTAAAAATTAAAAATTTAAGAATTGAGAATTCTTAAAACGCTGGGGTATTTTAAGTGGATTTTTTGAAAAATGCAAGGGGGTTTGGAATTGCGAATTAAAGGATGAGAAGGGATCAAAGACAAAATGGTTTGAAAAAACTTTGGTAATGAATAGAATCCTCATTGTCTCTCCTTTCCCTCCGACGCTTAAGCTTTGGCGGGCAGGCGTAAAAGAGAGGATTTGATAATTTCGGGACTTTCTAAAAAGTCAAAGATGAATGTTTATTGATGCTATATGATGATTAGAATAAGAATTACTCTTATTCCAGTGCGTTAGAATAAGAATTGATCTTATTCTAAGAATATTACTTTTATTAGAATAAGGCAGGTGAGATGTATATAGACTTGTAATATAGGGATCAAAAGATTTTATGAATTTATTAAAATCAGATTTCTAGTTTTTTTATGGACATCAAAATTAATGATAAAGTCAGATGAATCAGTTTTTTGTTGAAGTAAATCAACTTGAGGAAAATTCTTACGAAAAATAGAAGTTGTTATAAAGATAGTGGGTTGGGAAATATGATATTTTCATTATTTAATTGAATGAAAAATTATTTGCTCTAATTTTTTAGGTTCATCCGTGCCTATTCTGTACGTTTTACCATTTCTCAGTTTCATTTCAACTGCATCAAAACCAGAAATATTGTAAATCCACATCTTGGGCCAAAACCACACTCTAATTCCCCATCCATAATACCAATGATTCCTTACGGTTTTAGCGGATACTAT
>MFXJ01000057.1:5533-8240 GCA_001787465.1 Candidatus Peregrinibacteria bacterium RIFOXYB2_FULL_32_7
TTGAAGTGACACAAAGGAAGCAAGAATAAATATGATTAATGCCATTATGGCAGTAACGGCAAAATTTGTGCCGGAGTAGTACGAGGGAGGTTCTGCCTGAGCTGTAATATAAGTCCATGCGAAAAGTACCAGTATGGCCAACGTAACAGCTAGTATTAGGTAACTAATTTGAGTGTGTTTGTATTTCATAAAATTGATATTGTTACATAGATTATAAAGCTGTTCATTCAAAGGTGGAATTCTGAATTCTACTTAACGTTCCGCATTTTGTGATTTTTATTTAGCTTGAATACTTGGGATTAAAATATCTTCAACGTATGAACTGTATAAATCTGGATAAGTATAAATGATGAAATGTTTTTCGGTAGGTTTTAGACTTTTCCCAAGGCCGTCAATGCCACCTGGTACTAAAGCGTATACGTCTGCAATCTGGCCAAGACCAAAATCGAGGTTGCGTAAAATACCAACATAATAATTATTAACAGTTTTTGGTTCATTGCCCCACATAGACTCAGGACCTTGGTTTAGTTTCGCGGCTATTAACCATTCTTCTTCAGCTGTCCAAGTATCTTGGAAAACTTTTATTTCGTATGTTGAGCCAAACTCTGCTACAGGACTTTCAAAGTTTGGTCTAATGTAGATAGTGTTATCTTGTTTTGTTACTTCCCACTGTTCGCGACCGAGATTTTGGTCGAAATCTTCTTGTAGTGATGTGCCTAGAAAGGTTTTGGGATAAGTGAAGGTTAAATCATTGTCGCTGTAAGTAAGCCATTCTACGCCAGCGGGTAATGATGTGGCGTTTTCTTTTGTTTCTGGAGTTTCGCTTGATGTATTATCTGTTGTTTTTGGAGTTGTTATATTTTCGTTAATAGTTGGTTCTTCATTTGTTGTTTTTTGAAGATCTTGAATTCCTTCTCGCAATTCTTTAATTGAATTTTGTTGTAAGAAAAAAACGCCACCTCCGACAATGAGTGCTGTGATTATGACAGCTACAATGATTTTCCATGTTTGGTCCATAAAATTTTGGATTAAGAATTATTTTAATTATATATTAGTTGCTTTTAAAAATCAGCCCAATTTCAAGCTAATGTTTCTCGATATCCGACGTTTCAATAAAACAAAGTGAACTGAAATGTGGCTTTAGCTCTTACAGATATTCCGTGTTAGCTGATGTATTTTGTGGCGCGTCATTTGTTTACTTTTTCTTTCACGGTTAGCCCAATCCAAATAATTCCAAGAATAAAAACAAGTGGTATTACTGGAACAAAAATATCTAGAACCCAATCTCCTGGATAACCGAGATCGCTATCAGTACATATATTCCTGAGATGCTTAATTTGATTTGGCCAAATGGCAATCCTGTAATATAGGGCTGTGCTAAGTATTCCGAGTAAAAAAGTTAGCAGATGGGTTAGTGTCTTTTTCATAAATGATTTGTTAATGATTTAATCATATTACTTTTTAGGGAAAGCGCCAAAAAATATTTTAGCTAATGTTTCGGAATATGCGATGTCCCGATGTAGCGAAGCGGAATCGGGATATGGGGGAGGGAATTGCGCAACCTCTATTTATTATTTAATTAGGCGCAATTTCCCGAACCGCATATTCAGTGTTGTCGGATGTGTTCTGTTTTTCCTTTTTTTTGCCCAAAGTGTTTGTCGGAGTTTTTGGTTTATTTGACTCTATTTTGGTGGTAATTATTTTGTAAATTGAGTCCAAAATATCCTCTTCGCTAAATGATAAATCCGTTTTTTTCTTCAAAACTTTTTTAAGAAACTTAATGACGTGCGTGTCATATAGATTTTTACTCAGTTGAATTGGCTCCAATGCTTCAAATCTTGTCCAGAAATTTGATAATTCATTTTTTTCCACACTTTTCTTTGTGAGATAAACCAAAAACTCTGACATTTTTTTGAAATCATCCTTATTTGAAATATCAAAATCAAAAATCTTTCTGCTGTTTATTGGTTTTTCAAAGAGTACTTTATATAACTCAATTTGCTTGCCATTCGTTAATATAATCCAGTCAATGCCTTCATTTGCGGCATAATTGACACTTTGCCTTAGATGCTTGTCGCTGAGATCCAGTTGAATTGATTTAACTTCGACAACAAAATGTTTTTTTCTGGCTAGCTGAATGACGTAATCGGCATATTCTCCGCGTATTCGATATTCAGTTTTAATTTCGTCGAGTTCAATATAACCAAAAACGTCAGTGAGTAAGCTATTGACCATTAGTCTTGTTGCCGATTCGTCTAAATCGTTATATTGTTTTTTCATGTACCTTTTTCTGTACTCTTTGAGTTTTGCAGAAAGATTTTTGATTTGGTTTTGAGTTGGCATAGTGTTTATTGATTAAAATTTATTTAAATATTAGCACTTTTATAAATGGATGAAAAACAGAACATTTCCTACAATCCGTTTTTATCCGACATGTTTTCGTAAAACATACTTAAATTTCTAGTTTTTACGAAGTGAGCGTAGTTTAAATTTATTTTGTAAAACATTTTAAATTTATTCTTTCTTTAAAAAAACGCAAGAATTTTTGAATAAGGCTCTAAGGAGCCGTAACGAAATAACTTACATATAGCATTATTAAGCATTTATTTGCACTGGCGGAGAGAGGGGGATTCGAACCCCCGTTAGAGTTGCCTCTAAACACGCTTTCCAAGCGTGCGCACTAAGCCACTATAACGGGGGTTCGAAT
>MFXJ01000058.1:0-2488 GCA_001787465.1 Candidatus Peregrinibacteria bacterium RIFOXYB2_FULL_32_7
TAACAATGATCTGGCAGGTAATTCATAATTTTTTCAAGCTCCTTTTCCCAACACAAATACTACCCCATAACAAAGCATTAATGATACAAAAATTAGTCCGCGAATCAAAATTTTAGACATATTAAAATATTTTAAAAACGTTTACGATTCATAAGATATCACTATTTTTTAAGGTAGCGCAAGATTAATTTTAAAAATTTTTTAAAAAACATTTGCGAACAAATAAATTATTCGGTATTGTATCAATTGAGCCTAATGCTTCTATTTTTTTAATTACTAAAAATCCTAAAAAAAGACATGAAAATAAATCTCTCAGATAAAAACATTTTAACCGATGTACGCATTATAGCGGTAATAAAAAATGAAAAAATTATCGGTAATTTTTCTAAAACCGAAAAAAGGCTAATTGATAACGCCATAGAATTAGAAGATTTCACTGGAGATGAATATCAAACTTTACTTATTTATGACGAACAACCAAAACAAAGACTGCTTCTAGTTGGCTTAGGAAATGGACAGGAGCTAAAAAGTTTTCACTGCATGGAAGCAGGCGCAAACGCTTTAAATGCAATTAAAAAATTAAAAATTAATAGTATAAGCCTAGAAATGAATGAAAAATATCTTATACCATTTTTAAAAGGGTTTTTACTAGCAAATTATAAATTTGATAAATATTTAAGCAAAACAAAAGGAAAAAATCCAAAAACAATTGAAAAGATCACTATCATTTCCAAAAATAAACAAGAACTGCCTCCAATAATTGAAGAAATTCAAGAAGATAATGGACTCGTTAATTATGTAAAAGATTTAGTCAACATGCCAGCTGAGGATCTTGGTCCTGAAGATTTCGTTAAAGAAGTAAAAAAAATCAAAAAAAATTCAAGGCATATAAAACTTAAAATATTTGATAAAGCTAAAATTAAAAAAATAGGCATGGGCGGACTCTATGCTGTTGGAAAAGGAAATAATAAAGGCACTTACATGCTTATTCTTGAATATAAATATAAAGCAAAAAACAACAATCCTTATGTATTTGTTGGTAAAGGAATAACTTTTGACACCGGAGGTCTTAATATGAAGCCATCACAGTTTATTTTGAATATGCATCTGGATATGGCTGGAGCCGCAACAGTTCTTGGTTTATTTAATAAATTAACAAAGGACAACATCCCTGGATATTTTGTTGGAATTATATCAGTAGCTGAAAATTCAGTCGGTCCAGATTCTTACAAACCTAATGATATTTTAAAAATGTATTCAGGACATACTGTAGAAATAGCTAATACTGACGCAGAAGGAAGACTTATTCTTGCCGATGCTCTTGCTTATGCTTGTAAAAATTACAAACCTGAATTTATTATTGATATAGCTACGTTAACAGGCGCGGCCATAATCACTTTTGGATATGAAATTACCGCTTTTATATCAACCGATAAAAAACTGAGTAATAAAATCATGCAGGCAAGTAAAAGAAGCAATGAAATGTTTTGGGAACTACCTATGAAAAAATTCCACATCAAAGCAACTAAAGGAGAAAAAGCTGATATAACTAATGCCAGCGACACTATGCCGTGTGGTACCATCATGGGCGGAGCTTTTCTAGCAAATTTTGTAGACAAAGAAATTCCTTGGATGCACATAGATATAGCGGCAAGCGCTTGGCTTAATAAAACTAGAATAAAATTCCATCAAGCAGGCGCAACTGGAGTTCCGTTACTCACCCTATTTGAGTTTATAAAAAATTTATAATATTTTAAAATTTAATCTACAACCTACTCATAGCCTCTCCAAATTCCTTATCAGTTGCCACTTCCCCATCCAGACATGAACATTTTTTATCTTGCCAATAAGATAGACTTTTCATATTTTTGCGAGTCAATTTTTCCGCATCCAATCTTGAGACAGATGTTACATTTATAAAAAACTGAACTCCTCCTTCAAATATTTCTTCACAGCTTTTCACTTTACCATCCGCATCTGTGCAATGAATACAAGTTAAAGCTTTTTCATCACCACAACCAAAATCTTCTTTATTTGCCATCGGCATACTACATGCAATACATTGTTTCATAAGAAAAAAATTATTATTTAAAAATTTTTACAAAATAATTTTAAATTTACTTTCTAAAAGAATCAATTAAAAAAGCCATTATTTTTAGTAACGACTTTTAAATTTTTTCTAATTAATTTCCTTAACACCCCATATGTAATAGAGAATACCATCTTTTCTAGATGTCTTTTCTTATAAGAATACAAATGATTCTTACTCGGTAATTAACGTAGCTGGCAGTGTGTTTATAGCTGATTTCTAGTCATTGACTCGTCAACTTGCTATGGAAATAGTGTTCTACAATAAAGTAAAAACCATTTTTAAGTTCATCAACGAACCAACAACCAGAAATCAGCTATAAACTCTTACTTTGCTACCCCCTATAAGGGAATGTTCCATCCGCAGGTTCTCCTACGGATACCTTGTTACGACTTAGTC
>MFXJ01000058.1:2521-8006 GCA_001787465.1 Candidatus Peregrinibacteria bacterium RIFOXYB2_FULL_32_7
TTTCGGGGACTTCAGGTGCCTCCACCTTTCATGACTTGACGGGCGGTGAGTACAAGGCCCAGGAACATATTCACCGTATCATGGCTGATATACGGTTACTAGCGATTCCAACTTCATGAGGGCGAGTTGCAGCCCTCAATCCGAACTGAGATCGGTTTTCAAGAATTGGCTCCACATTGCTGTCTTGCTATCCTTTGTACCGACCATTGTAGCACGTGTGTCGCCCCAGGCATAAGGGCCATGCTGATTTGACGTCATCCCTACCTTCCTCCCAGTTATACCGGGCAGTCTCGCATGAAAAATACAACATACAATAGGGGTTGCGCTCGTTTACGGACTTAACCGAACACCTCAAGGCACGAGCTGACGACAACCATGCAGCACCTGTCACCGAGTTCCTTGCGGCACCTCTGCATTTCTGCAGAGTTCTCGGGATGTCAAGCCTGGGTAAGGTTCCTCGCTTATTGTCGAATTAAACCACATGCTCCACCGCTTGTGTGGGCCCCCGTCTATTCCTTTAAGTTTTAGCCTTGCGGCCGTACTCCTCAGGCGGGGTGCTTAATGCGTTAGCGTTGGCACTCAAAGGGAACCGAGTCCCTTTAAACACCTAGCACCCATAGTTTACAGCGTGGACTACCGGGGTATCTAATCCCGTTCGCTCCCCACGCTTTCGTCTCTCAGCGTTAGTATCTTGCCAGTATGCTGCCTTCGCTTTTGGTGTTCCTCTGCATATCTACGGATTTTACCCCTACATGCAGAATTCCGCATACCTATCAAGAACTCTAGTGAATCAGTTTCGGATACAATTTCTTGGTTAGGCCAAGAGATTTAACACCCGACTTAATTTACAGCCTACAGACGCTTTACGCCCAATAATTTCGGATAACGCTTGCACCCCCCGTATTACCGCGGCTGCTGGCACGGAGTTAGCCGGTGCTTATTCCTAGGGTACCGTCAGAATTCTTCCCCCAGAAAAGATTTTTACACTCAAAAGAGCTTCATCAATCACGCGGTGTTGCTCCGTCAGGCTTGCGCCCATTGCGAAAGATTCCCTACTGCTGCCTCCCGTAGGAGTATGGGCCGTATCTCAGTCCCATTGTGACTGGTCATCCTCTCAGACCAGTTAACCGTCATAGCCTTGGTGGGCAGTTACCCCACCAACTAGCTGATAGTACGCAGGCTCTTCTCGAACCGCCTTAGCTTTAGTCCGACATAACATCGGACGCCATCCGGTATTAATTCCGATTTCTCGGAGCTATCCCTGAGTTCGAGGCAGATTCCAACGTGTTACTCACCCGTCCGCCACTCCCCTTAAAGGGTCGTACGACTTGCATGTATTATACACACCGCCAGCGTTAATCCTGAGCCAGGATCAAACTCTTCAAATAAATTTTTTTACTTTTATGTAATTTAAAATCACATAAAAGCTAAAGTGATTGTTTTTCGACATCTATTTTTGATAGATTCTCTATTACATACGAGATGTTAAAGAACAAAAACGTCTTTATAAACGCGGCGAAATATTACCGACATTAAAAATAAAACGCAAGGGCTATTTTATCCTTTGTTTTCCAAGAAGTCAATACTTTGTTGCGAAATTTTTTTCAAAATCTCAATAGCTATATCTTCCTTCCTACCTTTTTTAAAAATTTCTGTTGTTTTATCAATAAACCAAAACTCTCCTTCTTGAGCTCCAATATTCTCAGGCTGATTCGCTATTATCATATCTAAATTCTTGAAAAGAAGCTTCTTTCTAGCATTCTCAATCAAATTCTCACTTTCCAAAGCAAATCCAATAATTTTTAATTTTTCCCGCCAAAATAAATCTTTCTGCCCGAATAAATCGTTCGGACAAGTCGGGCTGGTATTTTTTATTTTACATTTCCTGCCCACCCACTCCAAAATATCCACAGTCTTCTGGAATTTTATATTTAAAATCTCATTTTTTTTCTTAATTTTTTGCTTAGAAATTTTTTCAGGCTTGAAATCGCAAATTGCCGCGGCAGAAATAAAAATATCAGCCTGATCAATATTTGCTTTAACAGCCTCAAACATCTCCTCCCCACTTTCAACATTAAAAATTTTTAACTGATCATCGCCCCGTACAAACGCACCACTATACATCTCCCTCAAGCACTGACCGCGAATCAAAATCACTTTTCCTCCCATCGAAACTGCCGCTTTAACCAAAGCCATCCCCATTTTTCCAGATGAACCATTGCTAATAAAACGGACTGGATCGAGATATTCGCGAGTAGCACCAACCGTAATTAAAATTGTTTTACCTACTAATAAATTTTTATTTGTCAAAAATTTTTCAATATTAAAAACTATATCAGCAACTTCCATCATTCTGCCCATCCCCTCCTCTCCACAAGCCAATTTCCCCTCTTGCGGTTCCAAAATTTTAAATTGCGTCTCAATTAATTTGTTTAGATTTTCTTGAACAAAAAAATTGTTCCACATCCTGAAATTCATCGCCGGTGCCACAAAAACATTTCCCTGAAAAACCAACATAATAGTTGTTAACAAATCATCAGCCAGACCACTGCAAATCTTCCCGATTAAATTAGCTGTTGCCGGAGCCAATAGAATCAAATCAGCCCATTTTGCCAAATCAATATGAGGATATCCTTTTTTGTCATCAAACATATCTATCCAAACTTTTTTATTTAAAACTTTTTCAATTTCCTTTACATCAATTAATTTTAAAGCATTTTTTGTAGCTACCACTTCAATTTCAGCACCTTTTTTACTTAAAATTTCAATTAATTTTGGTATTTTCACAACCGCAATACTGCTTGAGATACCAAGTAAGACTTTCTTGTTTTTTAAAAAATTTTTCATAAATTCATTTTACTAAAAAATTACGAGATTAGAAATGTAAAAAAATAAAAATTATCTATAGGCTGTAAATTTTATTTTTGCTATAATATAATGATCTGATAGTTATAAAAAAATCTCTAAAAATTTTTACAATATAAATTATTAATTTCAAATGGGATTATCAGTATATGACTCATTTAAACAATTAGAACGCGATGCTAATCTTCCAGAACGTCTAAAAACAGGATCATCGTCTTGTAATATAGATCAATTATTACCAATTATAGAAGAGCTTAAAAAAGCTAAAGACAATCGGAGAAATGCGCCTCGAGAAAATGAAAAGGAAACGACCTTACATCCATCGGCAATCACTGTTGTTTCATCAACTATAAGAAACCTTGTAAATCCCGTAACAACCGCATCTGATACGCAAACAACTTTAAAAGACGTCACAAATGCAATTAATAACATTTATGTTAAATATTTATCTATAAATAGAGAGCAATTAGATGAAACTACTAGAAACCTTACAATATTATTACAAAATCAAAATAATAGGAATCTAATCTTTTCTTTATTATCTGGCCATATTAATTTAGACGTTATTAAAGATATTATAAATACATTCTACCATTTACATAAAGGAGACCCAAATAGATTATTAAGATTACAATATATTTTACGAAAATGTAGCGCTATGTATTGCTTAACTGCATTATTAAAAATACATCTAAAATATTCTATAAATGATCTTGATGAATGTGAAATTATAGCCAATAGCATTACTGAAATTGCAAATGGAATTAATGATCTCTTGGAATCTGGAACTGATAAAGTGGTTGCCGAATTTGAAAGAAAAATAAAAGAAGAAGAACCAATAACTTTTTTAGAAGAACCTAAATTACAGCATTAATAAACTAATTTTTCATTCTGAAATTCATACACTTTCTGTATAAATTCCAAAACACTTTTAAATCATCTTGAGTTTTTATTTTCATTCTTAACACTCACAGCTCACCAGCCCGACATTGTCTTTCTGGCGGGCAGCCCAAAGCTCATAGCTATTCTTTTTCATTTCTCTTTTCCAAAACCCCCACCACATCTTCAAAACCCACATCCTTCTCAACCAACAGCACCATCAAATGATAAAGAAGATCAGCGCTTTCTTCAGCCAAACGCTCTTTAGTTTCTTTTGTCGCCGCCTTAATCACCTCCCCACTCTCCTCAGAAACTTTTGTACAAATTTTATAAATCCCTTCTTTAAACAAAATTGTTGTATAAGATTTTTCCGGCATTTTTTCTTTCCGCTCTTTAATCAAATCAAAAAGCTCTTTTAAAAATGTCATTCTGTCTTCATTTTTTGTCATTCCTGCACTTTTTTTTGTCATTCCTGCGAAGGCAGGAATCTTAGTTCCCCCAAAGCACGACCTATTTCCAGTATGACATGTCGGCCCATGTGGTTTCACCTGAATCAAAATAGTATCTTCATCACAATCTATCTGAGAACTAATTAAATCCAAAAAATTCCCTGAACTTTCCCCTTTTGTCCATAATCTATTTTTACTTCGAGAAAAAAATGTAACTCGTTTTTCCTTCAAAGTTTTTTCAAATGCTTCCTTGTTCATATACCCCAACATCAAGATTTCTTTAGTTTCAAAATCCTGAATAATTGCTGGTAAAAGTTCTGATTTTTGAAAGTTGGGTTTTGTTTTCATCATTTTTTTTATAAACTAAATCCAGTTTAATATTTAAAAAATTTTAATACAAATTTTTATTTTCTCACACCAATTTTCCAAACTCCTTTTTCCAAAAAAGCTTCTATAGTCTGACGATTAGCTTTGTTAATCAAATTAGAATGTGAAATTTTCTTCTTTTTTGCTTAATCAACTAACGTCAAAACCGTGAAAAAGTAAAGAAAAACACACCTCTTTCACGGTTTTGATATTGTGAAATAACTTTAATACAAATTTTTTGATCCACATATTTCAGTAATAACTTCACTAATATATTGTGAAATGTTTGATTATACATATTTAAAAAGCTTCTCCAATTTCTTTGTTATTCATCAGTTTTGGAATTAACTTAAACCCCTCATCAGGAAGTCCTCCTTCTATTATTTCAGGTAAACCATTTTTCCTGCTTTCAGCTAAAATATAACTTTGATTTGTAGCAATCACAGTTACTAATTCCGCTATCGTTCCAACTTCTTCTTGCCGCATATTATCTGCAAGAGGCCTTTCGTCTTTTAATAAGCTTGAAGTAATTTTTACTGCCTCTGAATCAGCTCCACCTTCAACCGCTTTGTCTATTAATGTCCTAATATTTACTACTTCACGAGTCCACCGTTCAACATATTCCCTTTCATTTCCAGTTCCCGCTGTTCGACCTTCAAACAGTTTAAGTCCTTCTTCATATAACCTTAAAGTTCTAGTCACATCTCCATCTTCTATGAAAATTTTACTACCTTCACAAAATAAAGTATTAGCTTTAATAGCTAAAGCCTGAAAATTATTTTCTCCTTCATTCATATATAATATTAATTAAAAAATAAAACATCCATACTGTAGCATTACTTCATTTCTTTGTCAAGTTTTATTTTTATAAAATTTAAGGTAAAATTATTTAAATATTTGATCAAAATTCTTTCATTGGACTTAAT
>MFXJ01000059.1 GCA_001787465.1 Candidatus Peregrinibacteria bacterium RIFOXYB2_FULL_32_7
AAAATTATGCTGGATGTTTGGCTGTAAAACGTTTTCAAGGAATATCTAATTTAGATGGAATTCTTTTTTTTACAGATGGGGATAGCTTATTAACTGATCCAAGAGGAATTTCGCATCGACATGCATTAAAAGATGTATTTAAAAAGTTTGACGTAAATCCTCTTTTAGCAGGTGCGACCGGTGTATTTCGTTTTTTTTCTCCTGATCATGATAAGGAAGAATTGAATTTGGCGATGATGTTGTTTCAGATTGAAACTGCAGTTAGATGTGGTTTGTCTAGATTATTAAATTTGCAATCTTGGGGCGGATTTAGTGGTGGGAATATGGCGGCCAGAATGGATACTTTTGTGTTGGCAGGCGGAATACCTCATGTACCTGGAGGGGAAGATTCCGCTTTTGGAATACAGGCAGGTAGGATCGGACGTACTATAGATAGTTTAACAAGTGTTTCGACACCAATGAGAGTTTCGTATCGTACAAATATTGGAAATGGTTTGGGGACGAGAATTGGGGAAGGGGTGAAAGATCTAGCGCGTAATCAATCTGAAATATTTCCAAGTGTGAGGCGAATTGGATTAGAATTGTTTTTTGTTCATGGGATAGTGTCTGATTTAGGTTATGAGGCTTTGTGTGCAAAATATTTACAAAATTATGTAAAAGAAGGGGACTTTTTAAGGTTTTTTTCACGAGAGTTTTATGATCAGTGCAGAACAAATTATCGTAACTTAAAAAATATAGGACATGTAATATTAAAAGTTTCTGATTATTTTAGATCAGTGCTGAAAACGGAAATTCCTTCATTATGTTTAGAGGATTATTTCTTAACAATTAAATCTTTATTCCAACAACAATTAAAATCAATGTTTGCAGATGATGATGTCCGGTGTGAGCGAGCAATTACAGCAACTCACGAATATTTTGCTTTATCTTTAAAAGGTAGAGAGGAGATGTTGAAAAATATTGAAGCGGCAAAAAAATTTCGAGATGAGAATCCGTGTTTTATTGACGAATCAGGAAAAATACCACGAGAAGTTTTATTTAGTGAAGATTTTTTATCTGCATTGCAATGTTTTATAAATAAATATTTTGATGAAGAAGAACGAGTGGATGTTCGACCATATTTTTTACGTGAAATTGTAGAGATATTAAATGATTATAGTGATCCAGAAGATGTGTTAAATGAGTATGTTCGTACTTCTTATGATCCTTTATTTTTGAGGGATTCTTCGATAAGAAGTGCTTATCTTATTACAGAAGCAGTATTTAGTTGCTTACAGGCAGTATCTAATTCATTAAAGCATTTTTAGTTTTTATTATTTTTTCTTTTCCTCTTGACAATTTTTTAATTTTGAATAAAATTTTAACGTGTTAATATGCTAATACGTTAAAATAAAATAAATGAACACTAAAAATGAAAATTTAAAAATTGCGGTGCAGAAGAAGGGGAGATTGGCAGAAAAAAGTCTTCAATTACTGAAAGATATTGGTTTGGAATTTGAATTAAATGAAAGGACTTTGTTTGTTAAATGTTATAATTTACCGATAGAGATAGTTTTGGTAAGAGATGATGATATTATAGCTTTGGTGAATGATGATTTTGCTGATTTGGGGATAGTAGGGGAGAATATTATTTTGGAATCGTCAGTGAAGGTAACAGAAATGATGCCTTTGGCATTTGGAAAATGTAGATTCGTATTGGCTTTACCAAAAGAAAGTAAAATAAAAAAGTTAGCTGATTTTCAAAATAAAAAAATTGCGACTTCTTATCCAAAAGTAACAAAAAAGTTTTTTGATCAAAGAAAAATAAAAATTGAAATCATATCTTTTAAGGGTGGTGTGGAGGTGACACCATATTTAAATATAGCCGATGGTATAGCTGATTTAACTTCGACAGGCAGTACTTTGAAAACTCATGATTTAGTTGAATTTGAAGAGATTTTTAAGTCAGAAGCAAAACTTATAGTTAATCCAAAATCTTTACAAAATAATCAGAAAAAACAAAAGATTCTGAAGCTGAAAACTAGAATTTCTAGTCTAATTCAAGCTAAAAATACGAAATATATTATGATGAACGCTCCAGTTACAGCGATTTCGAAAATTATAGAAATTATTCCAGGATTAGCTTCGCCAACTATTTTGCCTTTAAATAAAAAAAATTGGGTTGCTATACATTCTGTTGTTCCGGAAAATGTTTTTTGGGAGGTAATTGAAAAATTGAAAAATGTTGGAGCAACAGGAATTTTGGTTGGGCCGATTGAAAAGATGATTTTATGAAGTTATAAATTTTAAATTATGAAAAAATTGGTTAGACAATCCGTTAGAAACATGAAATTGCTGAAGTGGGGTAATGTGCCTTGTACTTCGGCCGTGCGCTTGATGTTTGGAGAAAATCCTTATGTGTTTCAACCAGCTTTAAAAGCAGTCCGGCAAGAAGCGACGTTTATGAATTTTTATCCTGATCCGGTGAAGAATGATTTACGAGCGAAAATTGCTGATTATGTTGGTAAAGTTTTGACAGAAAATATTTTTTTAGGTAATGGCGAGGATGGTTTAATCGAATTAATCGCTAAGGTTTTTATTGAAGAAAAAGATGAAGTTTTGTTGATTGCTCCTAGTTTTCCGGCTTATTTAGCGGCAATTCAGCTGATGGGCGGAAAAGAAAAATATGTTTATTTGGAAAAAGATTTTTCTTTGGATTTTGATAAATTACAAAAGAGTTTGAAAAAGACAAAATTAGCTTTTATTGCTAATCCCAACAATCCAACTGGTAATTTGCTTTTAAGTTTTGAGCAGATTGAAGAAATTTTGAAATTTTATCAAGGAATCTTAGTAATTGATGAATGCTATTTTGAGCTTTCAAAAAATAAATCAGCAATTTCGTTAATTAAAAAATATCCAAATTTAATTGTTTTGCGTAGTTTTTCAAAATCTTTTGGTTTGTCTGGTCTGCGAATTGGATATGCAATTGCTGATAAGGAGATAATGAAATTTTTTGAAAAAGCTGAAGGTTCAAGTCAGGTTTTTGCTGTTAATAGATTAGCTCAAGCTGGAGCAATGGCAGTTATGGATAATTTAAATTTGAATAAAAAATTTGTTCAAAAATTCCTAAAACGCAAAAAGGATTTTGAGAATAAATTAAAGAAAATAAAAGGAATAAAAGTTTTTGAGACCAGAACGTCTTTTTGTTTAATAAAAACAGATTTTTTAGCAAAAGAAATAAAGGAAAAATTAATTTTGCAAAATATTTTCGTTAAAGATTGTAGTATTTTTGAAAATATGGATCCAGATTTAGTTTATTTGGGAGTGCCGAGAGAGGAGGATGAAGAAGAAGTTTTTGAAGCATTGAAATTAATTATGAATAATGAATGGTGAATGATGAATTTTAGAACTGAGAACTGAGAGCTGAGAATTTTGGTAATGGGTAATGGGCAATGGGTAATGGGTAATGGGTAATGGGCAATGGGTAATGGGTAATGGGTAATGGGCAATGGGTAATGGGTAATGGGCAATGGGCAATGGGTAATGGGTAATTGGTAACTGGTAATAATTTTATAAAAGATATCCCAATTACTGATTACTAGTTACTAATTACTTTAATTTATAATCTATAATCTATAATCTAAAATTTTATAATATGATTCAAATTTATAAATGGTCGGAAATTGATCCTAAAATTAAGATGAAAATTATGCGTCGAGCTGTTGCTGATATTGATTCTATTAAAGATCAAGTTGCTTTGATTATTAAGGATGTGAAGGAGAAGGGCGACAGTGCTTTGGTAGATTATATTCGAAAATTTGATAATCCTGATTTTGATATAAAAAATTTAAAAGTATCAGCAGAAGATATTAAAACAGCTTATGAAAAAGTGAATCCTCAAACTTTGGAAATGATAAAAAAACAGATTTCAATTTCAAAAAAGTTTCATGAATATCAGGCGGAACAATTGAAAAAAGTTGAGAATTGGGAAATTGAAAGCACGAAAGGGGTTATTACTGGGCAAAGAGTAACGCCGATTGATGCTGTTGGTTTATATGTGCCAGCAGGTAAAGCACCACTTCCAACTGTTTCACAAATTTTGACAGTTACAGCAAAAGCGGCAGGAGTTCCAAGAATAGTTGTTGTATTTCCACCTACTGGAGATCACTATGAAATTATTGTTGCGGCTAATGAGGCTGGTGCAACTGAAATTTATCGAGTTGGGGGAGTAGCTGGAATTTCAGCTTTGGCATACGGGACTGAAACAATTAAACCAGTAAATAAGATTGCTGGTCCAGGTTCGCCATGGGTTCAAGCGGCAAAATTACAAGTTTTTGGGCAGGTGGGGATTGATATGTTATCTGGTCCATCAGAAGCGATAATTTTGGCTGATAAAACTGCTAATCCGGTTTATATTGCGGCTGATATTTTGGCTCGATGTGAGCATGGGCCTGATTCAGCTGGAGTTTTAATAACTGATAATTTGGAATTAGCTGAACAGACAAAAGTAGAAATTTTAAAACAATTTGAGACTTTGAATCGAAAGGAATATATTAAAAAAGCTCTTGAAGCTTATAGTGCTTTGATTGTGGTAGAAAATTTTGATCAGGCAATAGATTTAACAAATGAGTATAGCCCAGAGCATTTGGAAGTAATGATTGAAAATCCAAAATCTTTACTCCCTAAACTTCGAAACGCTGGATCAATATTTTTGGGTAATTTTGCTCCCGTGGCAGTTGGAGATTATGCGAGCGGAACGAACCACTGCTTGCCAACAGGTAATGCTCCAAAATTTTCTTCTCCCGTTTGTGTAAGTATGTTTCAAAAAACTTCTGAATACCAGATTTTGACAAAGGAAGGTTTAGATAATTTGAAACCAATTGTGCAGATGATTTCTGATGTGGAGGGGTTGGATGCACATAAGAGGAGTGTTGAAATAAGATTTAATGAAAATTAATTTGCTAAGTCGGGGATGACATTACGCTTTTAAAAACTTATTTTTATGAAAACGATATTGTGGGATATGGATGGAGTACTAATTGACTCTCTTGGTTTGGATTTGAAAGTTATTAATCCAATTTTGGAAAAAGAATTTGGGGTGAAAAATGGAGTTTCGAAAGATTTTTTGAAAAGTATTTTTGCTTGTGCTGTGCCTGAATTTTGTAAAATGATTTTGGAGAAAATCGAGAAGTATTCAGAAGAAAATTTGAATAAATTTATTGTTCAATTTGAGGAATTTAGAAGGAATGCAAAGTTTGATTTGTTGCCTAATGTTGCAGAAAGTTTGGAGAAATTTAAAAGTCAAGACGCTGTGCAATATGTAGTTTCAAATAATAAAGAAGAAGATATTAAAAGAATTTTGAAAAATTGTGGAATTTTAAAATATTTTGAAGATGTGATTGGTTATGATACGTTTGGAAAAATCGCGAAAAAACCAGCGCCGGATATTTATATTTTTGTGATAGAAAAAGTTTTGGAAAAGTTTAAGAAGATAAAGCAATTTTATGTTTTTGAAGATTCGTGTGTCGGTATTAGATCAGCTGTTGGTGCGAAAATGGAGGCACATTGCCCTCCTTCGTTGAAACTTCGGCGGGTAAACAATGTGCCTGTACGGGTAATTGGAGTTGCTACAGGGGCAGATAGTTTTGAGAATTTGGAGAAAGCAGGAGCAGATATAGTTATTTTTTCTTTAAAGGATTTTATAATTTAAAATTTATAATATGTCTCATAATTGTAAGGCTGTTATTGTTCATTGTATAGATTTTCGTTTTCAGAAAGCTTTGAATGAATTTTTGCAAAAAAATGATTTGATTGGAAATATTGATCGGATTTCAATTCCGGGTGGAGTTAAGGATATGAAAAAAGTTTTGGAATATGTTGAGCTTTCTGTAAAATTGCACGGAACAAAAGAAGTTTATTTAGTCAATCATCAGGATTGTGGGGCTTACGGCTTAGGTGAAATTGAATTTACTAAAGAAAAAGAAATTCATAAAAAAGATTTGGAAAAAATGAAAAAGATTTTAAGTGAAAAAATTCCTGGTTTGAAAATAAATATTTTATTTTTGTTAAAAAATGAATTCGCGCCTTTAAATTTTTCCTTATGAACGTGCAAGGAATAAAAAATTTGGTTGATAAAAGTGAAATTTTGAAAGCAGAAATTGTTTTGAAGACTTTATTGTCCGAGCTTTTTTTAGATTTGAAAATTGATAAAGTGCAGATTCAGAAAAGCCAACTATCTTTAAATTCTGTAAATGGTTTTGTGAAAGTCCAAAATAAAAAAGAGTTATTTTTTAAATTTCATACCGAGGAAAATGAGATTTTGGAAGAATATTATCGGGCTGAACTTTTAGAAAAATATGGATTCCCAATTATTAAGCCTTTGTATGTTTCAAAAATTCCAGGTAAGCAAATTTTGATTTATGAAAAGGTAGAAACGAAAAGATGTTTTGATGTTTTAAATGAAAAGAAAAAAATTCTAAATGAGAAAAAGTTTTTGGAGGAGCAGGAGAGGATGGATGAGAAGGCTTTGAACGTGGCTTTGAAAACTTTGAAAATTGTTTCTGCTGAAGAATATGATAAAAGTAAACTTTTGCAATTATTTTATAGACGGTTAAAACTAAAAGATGGCATTCCAAGAGTTGATAGTTTTTATAAAAATAAAGAAGTTGTTTTACCAAATAATAAAAAAATAAATTTTGAAGTTTTGAAAAAATATAAATGGGTTATTAATGGTAGAAAATATGAATCAAGTTTGAAGGATTTAATTGTAAGCGCAACAGAAATTTTGGATCCTTTTCGATTTAAAAAAGTGCCAGTTTGTGTCGGTCATGGAGATGATCATTATGGGAATATTTTTTGTTTTGAAAAAAATAATGGATATAAATTTAAATATTTTGATCCAGCTTTTGCAGAAGATATTCAGCATGTTTTATTAACTCAAGTGAAAGCGACTTTTCATAATATTTTCGCTCATCCATTTTGGCTTTATAATCCAGAACTTTTGGAAAAAGATTTGAAAATTAAATTTGATTTAGATGATAAAAATAAAGTGATAAAAATAAATCACAATTGGGATTTGCAGGAAAATGATTTTCGAATGCAGTTATTTAAATTAAAAGTGGAAAAATTTTGGAAGCCATTAATTTCTGAACTTAAAAAAAGAGATTTGTTAGAAGATGATTGGTTAGTATTTATCAAAAGGGCTTTGTTTTGCTGTCCATTTTTGGTCTTAAATTTAATAAATTTGGATAAAGAAAAAGGTGCTGTTTCTTATACTCCAAAGACTTCTCTTTTGGCTTTGAGCAAGGCAGTGGAGATGGGAAGTTTCTCGCCTTCCTCTTGTCATTCCTGTGAAAACAGGAATCTTGATGCCTTAGAAGAATATTTTTTAAATTTTTAGATTCCTACCTTCGCAGGAATGACAATGTTATGATTACACTAATAGATTATAATTCCGGCAATCCAACTTCAGTTGCAAATGCTTTGGAAAAGTTAGGATTTGAATACAAAATTTGTTCAAAAAAAGAAGAAATCGCCAAAGCAGATAAAATTATTTTTCCAGGACAGGGGCATAATGCTCAGGCAATGGCTGAACTAAAAAAATTGGATTTAATTGATGTTATAAAAAATTTCAAAAAACCATTTTTGGGGATATGCGTGGGGATGCAACTTTTGTATGAGTTTTCGGAAGAAGGCGACACGGAATGTTTGGGGGTGATTGAGGGGAGAGTGAAAAAAATGAAAAATGAAAAATGTAAAATGAAAAATGAAAAGTTGAAAATTCCGCAGATGGGATGGAACGAAATTAAATTAAAAATTGAAAATGAAAAATGTAAAATGAAGGATGAAAAATTAAGAATTAAGAATTTAGAATTTAGAATTTTGAAAAATATCCCTAATCATTCTTATTTCTATTTTGTGCATTCTTACTTTTGTTCAGTAAATGAATATACTTTGGCGACTTGTGAGTATGGTAATGAATTTTGTGCAATTGTGAAAAAAGAAAATTTCTATGGTACGCAGTTCCATCCGGAGAAGTCGGGGGAGGTTGGTCTAGAACTTTTAAAAAATTTCTGCTTACTTTAACTTTTTTCTTTTTTCTTTTTCCTTTCCACTAATTTATGAAAATTATTCCCGCTATCGATTTAATTAATGGTAAATGTGTCCGTCTCAAACAAGGCGATTACTCTGAACAAAAATTTTATTCAAATAATCCAGTTGAGGTTGCGAAAAAATTTGAAGATGAAGGAGCGGATATGATTCATATTGTTGATTTGGATGGAGCGAAAAACGGAAGTCAGGAGAATTTTAAAATAATTGAAAATATCGTAAAAAATGTAAAAATTCCAGTTGAAGTTGGTGGAGGCATAAGAGATGAAGAAACAATTTTGAAATTATTAAATATAGGAGTTTATCGAATAATTTTGGGGACAAAGGCTTTGGAAAATATAGAATTTGTAAAAGAAATGATTGGAAAATTTGGATTAGAAAAAGTTATTGTTGGCGTTGATGCGAAAAATGGATTTGTTGCGATAAAAGGTTGGCAGGAAATTTCAAAAATCAAGGCGATTGATTTAATAAAAAATTTAGAAAAAGTTTCCGTTCAAACAATTATTTATACTGATATTGCAACTGATGGCATGCTGAAAGGGCCAAATTTTGAGGAAATTTTTAAAATAAGAAGTATTTTTAAAGGAGAATTGGTGGCTTCAGGAGGCGTTTCGTGCCAAGAAGATTTTTTGAAATTGAAAGAAATTGGTTGTGATGCTGTGATTATTGGGAGGGCGGTGTATGAGGGGAAGATTGGGTTGAAAGAGTTGAAATTTAGATTAAAGAGGAATACAATATAATTCTTTTAAGAAAATAAAAAAAAGATATGGGAAATGAAGGAAAATTTGTGTTAGATTTTTTGGCTGAAGTTGATGTTAAGATAGGGGAGTTGACTGAAGGTGATATAGATTTATTTTTAGCATTAAATGTTAAGGTCGATCAACATTCATTAGTTGTTAATTGGGAAAAAAATTATAGAATGAGATTCCTTATAGTTTTACATGACATGGAAAGTGAAAAATTAAGACAATGTATAGTTTTACATAAGGATTTAACAGATCGGATTGTTGCTAATCTGGGGATAAATAATGCGTTAAAGGGGGCAAGGGTAGTTGGTCTGCATCGAGTTATAAGATGTTTAGCTGTATTACAAGCTATATCTATATTTTCTGATAAATTTAGGGATATTAAAATAGAAAATTAATTGTTGTGATTAGTATGATCAAAACGATTGACATGATCAATATGGTCATATATACTTAGTAATGTTTAAAATTATTAATTTATTTAAA
>MFXJ01000060.1 GCA_001787465.1 Candidatus Peregrinibacteria bacterium RIFOXYB2_FULL_32_7
AGAATATTAATTATTTTATCAATATTATCTTTAGTCTTTATATCTTCTTGCGCTAATAAAGACATTATTACTCAAGATCAATCTGAAACAATGGAAGCAAATTTATATTTTATTGCCTTAGAAGATAAAGGAGTAAAAGGTGAGAAAATTGGTTGTGATGACAGTTTAGTTCCAATTAAAACACAAATTAACAAATCAGATCGAAAAGAGATAGAAATTGTTTATACTTTAGAAAAACTTTTCTCAAAAACCGACAATTCATATCAATCACAAGGACTTTATAATTCACTTTCAAATTTTAATACAAAAATTGAAAACGTAATAATTGAAGAAGATAATGTAACTGTCAGTTTAGTTGGAGAATATTCTATCTCAGGTGCCTGCGAAATCCCAAGAATTGAGAATCAACTCAAAAAAACAATCATGCAATTCAGCCAATTTAAAGATGTTATTATTTTAATTAATGGCAAAAAAATGGAAGATGTATTTTCTTTAAAGGGCGAATAAATGCCAATTTACACTTAAACCCAACTAAAACAAAAATTATGTTTGAAAGATTTTCTCGTCCACCTAAACAATCACCAGTTGGATCGTATAAATTAGAAGTAATTTCTTTACCTGAAGAATGTGATTGGGAAAAATATTTACCTTTAGAGATAAGATATATTTTCAAGAAACAACCTGAATACAAAGTAAGAATTAGAAAAATTCTAGGAGATGGCAAAGCAATTGGCGTAAGAACTGTTCTCCGCACTCCCGAGAATATATTAAAAGCAATTCATACGATTAGCATACATAGTCAACATAATTTTATAATTAATTGGTTACCAAAATTATTAAGAGACAAACATTTACCAATATTTACAGAGAAAGATCAGACTGAAGCCAAAAGACATAATAAAGATTTAAATGAAGCCAAAAATGTTATCCTAAAAGACAGACTAAGATTCAAAAAAATAGTTCTTATTGACGAAGAAAATATTGGCATTAAACCAGAAGAACAACGATTCATTACAGAACTTTCAGAAATTATTTATCCGATCGCTATTGACTATTCTGTCTTTAGAGTAATTATCGATAATGCCCAAGAAAGAACAAAAATTGCCCAAGCAATTATCAAAGCTTTGCTTTTTATTGGTCCAATCGCTCATTTTTTAGAAAAATTTGTTAGTGGCTTAGGTAAGTTATTCGCCGCATCAGCAGACGATCTTTTGGGCGAATCAGCCGAACTTATGGCTTTACGTGGCTCTGGCTTCTCTTGGCGTGAATTAGCTAAACGTGGAAAAGTTCTTATCCCTGTTTTTGCTTTAGCGACCTGGGGAGCATTTTCAGTAGAAGGATTTATTCAAGAAAATAGGCTAATTCTAGCTGGAATAATTTTTGGCTTATCTGCAGTTGCGTTATCTCTAACAACCGCCATTCAATCAATTTTTATGTACAATAAAAATGCTAATATTTTGGCGCAAGAAGGCAAAATCACCTTTAAATCATTTAAAGAATTATTAAAACTTTCTATCATACAAGACTTCACAAATCCAGCTAGATTAGGACTGTTAATAGGAGCGTTAATGGCTCCAGTAATGGGTATAGCCGGCGCTCTCCTCGAAGTAATGCATAATGGCTGGATTTTGGCTGGTATTGGCTCAACAGAATCAATAGTAGCTGGCATTACTGTAATTTCCGCCGGTCATATTAATGAATGGCGTTTTCGAAGAAAATTAAAAAAAATGATAATAAAATAACTTATATTTACTCGTAAATTTAAAAAAATAGGATCTTATACCTTTGCCAGTAATGAACTTTCAGTGTATTTTATCATTGATAAATATTACACAACTTTAAACGGTTAGGTAAAGTATAACTCGTTTCCAATTATCTAAACAATATGAGAAATAAAAAAAATATTACTACATATACTATAAGACAAGCTAAATTAGATGATATTGAAAATATTTGTATTGTAGAAAGAAGTGCTTTCCCATCACATAGACAAGCAAGCGCAGAAACTCTTGCAAATAGAATAAATTTATTCCCAGAAGGCTGTTACGTAATAGAATGTGACGAAAGAATCGTCGGTTTTTCTACGGCATTAATAATCAACAATCTTAAATCACTCGAAGCATTTATCGAATCAGACAGCCAACTTCATAATTCAAAAGGAAATACTTATTATCTTAGAAGTGTTGGAATTAAACAAAATTATCAAAAAATAGGATTAGGAAAAGCGCTAATAGCTCAACAGCTCAAAAATGCTCATAATTTAAATAAAAAATATTTTCGTTTTACTGCCTCTGAAGATGTCGAATTTTTTTATACAAAATTAGGTTTCACAAGAATTACCAATTATTGTAACTTTCATGGCTCGATACAAGCAGTATGGGAAATGGAAATTAAATAATAATTGCTCAATGCATACTCTATTCTAATTTATGTTTAACAACAAAAAAAAAGCAATAATATCCTTAATCTTAGCCACACTCATTTGGGCAAGTACATATTCAATAATTAAAATAGGATTAGAAGATATCTCTCCATTCGTTCTGGCCTTAATGAGAGCAATTTTAGCGACAATAATTCTTTTTATTTTTTGCATTATTAAAGGACTATTAAAAGAAATTTTTAATTTTATCAAAACACATTTTTGGATCACTTTGCTACTAGGATTGCTTGGAATGTTTTTAATACAATCTCTTCAAAATTTTGGACTCAAATATTCCTCTTCGATAATGGGCGGTATTCTAATAAATACAAGTCCAATCTTTATGTTGTTTTTATCTATTATACTCTTAAAAGAATATCCAAATCGCAATAAGATTTTGGGGATAATTTTAGGTTTTACAGGAATAATAATTATGACCTTAATAGGAGAAGATTTCTCCAATTTTAGCATTCAAAATACTTTTTTAGGAAATATAATGTTATTAACAGTAGCATTAAGTTGGGCTGTGTATTCAATCATTATTAAAAAATTCCTAAAAGATTTTCAACCGCTAACCCTTACTTTTGTTTCTTGTTTTATTGGGACGATACTTTTCGTACCAGTCACCATTATAACTAGCGATATTACTGAACTTTTTACTTATAACTTCACTTCATGGATAATTATTTTATATCTTGGAATATTTGGATCTGCCGCCTCATTTTTTCTTTGGAACTATGGAGTTAAATATATTGAAATTTCAAGAGCTAGTATTTTTCAATACTTATCTCCAACTATAGCTATTTTAATAGGCTTTTTCTTTTTACATGAAAGAATTGATTTTTTCGATATGATAAGTATTATTTTAATTTTCAGTGGTATTTATATTTCCGAACGAACAAAAATTAATTAGAATTGAAAATCAGCTCAAAAAAACAATCATGCAATTCAGTCAATTCGAAAATATCGCCATCTTAATTAATAGCAAAAAAATGGAAGATGTCTTTTCTTTAAAAGGCGAATAAGGTCTCGTATTAAATACAAAATAAACTAACTTAAAAAATGCCTCATTGCAAAAATTGCCAGCAAGAATTTCAAATTACCGAAGATAATCAATTAACTAACTTCTACGTCTCATGGCTTCTTCCATTTCTTCCCTAGATGCCTTTCTTATAGCTGGAATTATTGGACGATATAATGCTTCAACTTGCTCTGCATCTGCCAATCCAAAGCCCATTTCTTGACATAATCTATTCAATAACTCACGTGCCCTCTCTTGTGTTAAATCTTCATCGCGATTTAAACTAATTTCACCACCTCGCATCGCTTGTAATAAAAAATCAAAATTAATCATATACTCTAACGGTTGTCCAATCTTATACCGTTCATGATCTTGAATCGAATCTGGATTTTGCAAAAAATTTTGTGTAGCTTCAATATTTCTTCGTCTTAAACTAAGAAACTGGCGCTCTCCAGGTGTCAATTGCGAACCATCCTGATCACTCACTTCTAAAGTTTGTTGAGACATAAAATAAATGTTAGCGACTAAACATACACATCATAACATTACTCTCTCTCTGTCAATACAAAACTTTTCTGAATTATATCAAGCTATTTTAATACTGATTAACGCTCAATCTTAATCAAACATAAAAATCATTGAGAAAAAACTTTTTCCTGCAATCCAAATATTACTTGTTCTTCTTTGGTGCCAATGTTATACGATTTATGTATATTATTGGTACTTAATTTAAACATATATATATTTAAATAATTATTAAAAATCTTGACTTTTCTACATCAACAGCTTAATATAGAAAATGTATTTTGTGTATTAATTTAATCATATAAAAATGTTAAACAGTATAGATCAATATATTCAAAATCAAATTAGCCGTGCGCCTATAGCAATGAAAAGCTTTACTCACGATGAAAATAGCGAACCATATTTAACCCGAAACATATTTATACGCATTAAGAAATTATTAAATGATTTTTTAGAAGGACAAAAAGAAATTCGTATTGCCGCTATTCCAGGATTAAGAGGAGTTGGGAAAACAACTGTTTTAGCACAGCTTTTTATGGAATTTTTCCCAAAAATGCCTGATAGAATTCTTTATATTTCTGCTGACCAAATAGTCAACACGTTAGGGAATGATTTAAGTTCAGCCTTTGATTCATTTCAAAAATTTTTAGGTGTTAATTTTGAGAGCTTGGAAAAACCTTTATTTATTTTTATTGATGAAGTTCATTTTGATCCTAAATGGCCTTCAATACTAAAAAGTATTTATGATCGTAGCAAGCAAATATTTGTTTTATGTACTGGTTCTTCAGCGTTATCTTTGCAATCTTCAACTGACCTAGCCAGAAGAGCTATATTTGAGAAACTTTATCCAATGAACTTTACTGAATATATTTTGTTAAAAAGTAAACATTCTTCAGCGCAAAATTTAAAATTTCCTGAAAAAGGCTTGAAAACTGCCTTGAAAAACGCTTTATTTTTTAGCAAAAATGCGGAAGAAGGATTTAATCAACTTAAAAAGCTTCAAGGAATAATAAATAAATACTGGTATGGAATTGATTTAATGGAAATAGATAATTTCATGCGTTTCGGTTCAATGCCATTTGCTCTAACAATTAAAAATCAAGAACGAATTCATGCTTTAATAAATGAATTAATTGATAAAGTTATTGAAAAAGATCTTTTAGAAATTGAAAAATTTGATTCTACAACTATCAATAGCGCTAAATCTATTTTATTATTATTAGCTTCAAGCTCTGAACTAAGTGTAAATAAAGTAGCAAATACAATAAAAAATATTTCAGTTAATACATTAAGTGATATGCTTCACGCATTAGAGAGAGCAGAGATGCTGATTCGTGTTTATCCTTATGGTTCAGCTTATAGCCAAGTACGCAAACCTTCCAAATATCATTTTATGTCGCCTTCTATTCGGCATGTGTTGCTTACTTTAATTGAAGGACAAAGAGCTTTTGAATCATATAAAGGATATTACTTAGAAGATCTTATAGCCTTAACTTTGCATCGTGAATTTAGGCAAACATTAATTTCTCCAATTATGTATGATAGTTCGCAAGGTGGAGCTGATTTTGTCGTTAATCTTCAAAATAAAAATATTGTACTAGAAGTTGGTTATGGTGAAAAAAGAATTAAGCAAGCAGAAACAACTTTAAATAAAATAAATGGAAATTATGCTTTAGTTATATCCAATTCTGAATTGGCTCTTCATGATAATATCATAAAAGTGCCGATTAAAGATTTTTTATTAATATAAATTTTTTTCTCAATGCAACTCATCGCCACCTGCGCTTTCGGATTGGAAAAACTTGTTTATGACGAAATTAAAAAACTTGGGCTTTGGGTTGTTAAGACTGAAGATGGAAAAGTGATTTTTGAAGGAGATGAATCTGCTCTCATTCAAGCAAATCTATGGCTTAGATGTGCTGACAGAATTATGATTAAAATAGCTGAATTCAAAGCTACAACTTTTGATGAGCTTTTTGATGAAATTAATGCTTTGGAATGGGAAAAATATATTGAAATAAATGATGTTTTTCCAATTAAGGCTACAAGCGTAAAATCAATACTGCATTCAGAACCAGCAATTCAAAGTATTGTTAAAAAAGCTATAGTAAAAAAATTACAGAAAAGATATCACACTGAAATTTTACCAGAAAATTCAAATACCACTTATCAAATTATTGTAAAAGCAAATAAAGATCAGTTTTTAATTTCAATTGATTCTTCAGGTGAAAGTTTGCATAAAAGAGGATACAGAACAAAAACAAATATAGCTCCAATCAAAGAAACTTTAGCCGCGGCATTGATTAAATTGTCAGACTGGATGCCTGAGAAAACTTTAGTTGATCCTTTTTGTGGTAGTGGAACAATTGCAATTGAAGCGGCTATGATTGCTAATAATATTGCTCCTGGTTTGAAACGACAATTTGCATTTCAAAATTGGTCATGGATAAATCAAAAACTTTTTCAAAAAATTTATAATGAAGCTTTAAATTCAGTAAAAATAATAGAGAAACTTCCTATTTATTGTTTTGATATTGACAGTGAGGTTTTAAAAATTGCAGAGCAGAATGCAAAAAACGCAGGATTTGAAAATATGCATTTTAAACGATCAGATTTTTATGATCTTGATTTTGCTAAATTTTCTAATTGCACTTTCATAACAAATCCTCCTTATGGTGAAAGAATGCAGGATATAGAAGATGTTGAGCAAATCTATCGTGAATTAGGAGAAAAATTCAAGCAAACAAAAAATTCTTCACTATTTTTAATCACCTCTGACGAAAGTTTTCAGGATTTATTCAACCGCAAAGCAGATAAAAATCGTAAATTATTTAACGGCGGAATACGTTGCTACCTTTATTCATATCTAGACCCTAACTAAATAGAAACTCCATCACGTCCCCATCCTTGACTACATACTCCTTCCCTTCCGAACGCAGTAAACCTTTTTCTTTTACCCCCATTTTCCCACCAAAATCCACAAAATCTTTCCAGAAAATTGTTTCTGCTCTAATAAATCCTTTTTCAAAATCAGTATGAATAACTCCTGCGGCTTGCGGCGCTGTCCAGCCTTTCTTGATAGTCCAAGCTCTAACTTCTTTTGGTCCAGCGGTAAAATATGTTTGTAATCCTAAAACATCATAAGCTTCTCTAATTAAGATATTGAGTCCGGTTTCTTTTAACCCTAATTCAGCTAAAAATTCCAAAGCTTCTTTCTCGCTCATCTCAATTAATTCTGATTCAATTTGAGCAGAAATCGGCAAAATTTGATGACTATCATGAATTGCTGTTTTATTTTTAAAATCCTGAATATTAAAATGACTAGCTTGATTTTCGTGCACATTCACAACATAAATAAATGGCTTCATGGTAAGCAAATGTAAATCTTGCAAAGATTCTTTTTCTTCTTTGCTCAAAGTTAACTGGCAGGCTAAATGTCCTTCATTCAAAAATTTATAAACTTTTTCGACAAAATTCGCATAGTCAATCTTCTTTTTATCTCCGGATTTAGAATCACTTTTTGCTTTACTAAGTCTTTTTTCCAAAGTCTGTAAATCCGCTAACAATAATTCAGATTCAATAATTTCTTTATCTCGTTTTGGATCAACAGAACCAGCCACATGAACAATATCAGAATCCTCAAACGCTCTCAAAACCTGACAAATAGCATCACACTCACGAATATGAGATAGAAATTGATTCCCAAGACCTTCACCCTTACTCGCTCCTGCAACCAACCCAGCCACATCAACAAATTCAATTACCGCAGGCATAATCCTAGCTGGATTAACAATCTTTGCCAAAGCCTGCAAACGCTCGTCAGGAACAGTAACAATCCCCACATTCGGATCAATAGTACAAAAAGGATAATTAGCGGCCATCGCTCCTTTTGTTTTAGTTAA
>MFXJ01000061.1 GCA_001787465.1 Candidatus Peregrinibacteria bacterium RIFOXYB2_FULL_32_7
AATTTAAATTAGGTGAACTAGACTTTTTGGGGAAAATATGGGCTGGTTATAAAAATTAAGGAACCTTTGAAAATTTTTAATACCAGAATAGTAAAGAAAAGAATAAAAACTTTACATAGATTTAAAGGTATGTAAAGAAAAGAATAAAAACTTTACATAGACTTAAGGGTATGATAAATTTTAATAGATTTTTATATATTTAATTATATGAGTTATATAATTCCACAATTACCTTATAAAAACATTATCGAGACGCCTCGGATTCTAAAAAAAGCAATTGTTGCTAATAAAGTTATTGCAGAATTAAAAGGCTTAGCCCAAACTATTCCTAATCAAACTATTCTTATAAATACTATTGCGCTACAGGAATCAAAAGACAGCTCGGAAGTAGAAAATATTGTTACGACTCATGATGAATTGTTTAAGTATGATAAGCAGTCTCAATTGTTTTCTTTAGCGACAAAAGAAGTCTATAGATATAATGAAGCTCTTTTTTATGGGGTTAAAATGTTAAAAACAAAACCTATTACTAATAATTTGCTTATAAAGATCATGCAAATCATTACACAACGTCAATCAGAATTTCGAAATCTTCCAGGTACAGTTTTAAAAAATGGACAAGGCGAAATAGTTTATATGCCGCCTCAAAATTTAATGGATATTTTGAAATATATGGAAAATTTGGAACGATTTATTAATGATCGAACAATAAGTGATTTTGATCCATTAGTTAAAATGGCGATTATTCATCATCAATTTGAATCTATTCATCCATTTTTTGATGGTAATGGAAGGACTGGTAGAATTTTAAATATTTTATATCTTATTTCTGAAGAAATTTTGGAACTTCCTATTCTTTATCTTAGTAAATATATTATAAAAAATAAATTGATATATTATAATCTTTTACAAAAGGTTCGTGATAAACAGGCCTGGGAAGAATGGATTATATTTATGCTTGAAGCTTTAGAAAATACCGCAAAACAAACAATTGTAACTATTGAAGCGATAAAATTGCTTATGGCTGAATATAAACGAATAATAAAAGAAAAAGAACCAAAACTTTATTCTCATGAATTAATTAATACTATTTTTTCTCATCCATATACAAAAATAGAATTTATAACTATCAATACAAAAGTGAGTAGGTTAACAGCTTCTAAACATTTGCAAAAATTAGTAAATTTGGGTTTGTTACAATTAAAAAAACATAAAAACACAAATTATTATATTAATACTAAACTTTTATCTATTTTTACAGCTCTTTAGAAGAATTTCTTTTAAATTAAATTTAAGTCAATGCACAAAATTGCCATAATTGATTTCGGAAGCCAGTACGCACATTTGATTGCTAGAAGAATTAGAGATCTGAATGTTTATAGTGAAATTTTAAATAATAGTGCGTCAATTGAAAAGCTGAAAGAATATAAAGGAATAATTTTATCTGGCGGGCCTTCTTCGGTTTATGAAGAAGGATCGCCAACAATTAATGAAAAAATTTTTAAATTAGAGGTTCCTGTTTTGGGAATTTGTTATGGACATCAGCTGATGATGCACGCACTTGGCGGAAAGGTTGAAAAAGGTGATGGACAAGGGAGCGAATTTGGAGAAGCGGAAATGAAAATTTTAAAGGCTGAAAGCATTTTTAAAAGTTTTAAAAAAAATGAAAAAATTGAAGTGTGGATGAGTCACGCTGATAAAGTAGCGAAATTACCAAAAGGATTTGAAATAATTGCCTCTTCAAAAGACGATCCTTATTCAGCTGTAGCTGATTTAAAACGAAATTTTTTTGGTTTGCAGTTTCATCCTGAAGTTGTTCATACAAAAAGAGGTGAGGAAATATTTACGAATTTTTTAGATATTTGCTTCGTTCAAAGAGATTGGACGGTGCAAAGTTTTATTAAAAAAATTATTAAAGAAATTCAAGAGCAGGTTTCTGATCGGAAAGTTTTTATGCTGGTAAGCGGAGGGGTTGATTCTAGCGTTGCTTATGATTTGCTTATTAAAGCCTTGGGTCAAGATCGAGTTAAAGGATATATGATTGATACTGGACTTTTACGGCAGAATGAAGCTGAGGAAGTTGTAAAGATGCTGAAAAAGGCGGGAATTGAGATCCATGTTGAACAGGCGCAGGTCAAATTTTTAAAAGCTTTGAATTTAGCTACTGAACCTGAAGAAAAAAGAAAAATAATCGGCGAAATGTTTTTAAAAATTCAGGCGGAAATTTCACAAAGAGAGAATTTGAATCCTGAAGATTGGCTTTTGGGGCAGGGGACAATTTATCCTGATACGATTGAATCTGGTGGAACCAAGAATTCTAACGTGATAAAGACCCATCATAATCGGATTGAGAAGATACAGCAGATGATTTCGCAAGGTTTGATTATTGAGCCGATTAAGGATTTGTATAAAGATGAAGTGCGGCAGGTAGGCTTGAAACTCGGTTTGCCAAAAGAATTAATTCAAAGACAACCTTTTCCAGGACCGGGTCTTGGGGTTCGAATTTTGTGTAATAAGGAATCTTTTAGTAAAAATAAAAGCTTTGAAAATTTAACTAAAAAAGTAAATGAATTTATAAAAGATAAATTTGCTATAGATTTGCAGGCGGTAGTTTTACCGATAAAGTCCGTGGGAGTGCAGGGAGATTTTCGCACTTATAAACATCCGGCAGTTTTATATGGAAAGGTGAAAGATTGGAAAATTTTGGAAAAATTATCGCCAGCTATTACTAATAAATTTCTTGATATTAATCGGGTAATTTATTTGTTTTGTCTAGACAAACTTGATTTGAGGAAAATCCGCTATAATGCTGGATATATTACTGAAAATAGGATTAAGATTTTGCAAAAAGCAGATTATTTATCTAGACAATGTCTAGACAAAGTAGATACAGAAAAAATGGTTTGGCAAATGCCGGTTGTGCTTTTGCCTTTATCAATTCAGGGGGATGACACTGAATCAATTGTATTAAGGCCGATTGTATCGCAGGAGGCTATGACTGCAAATTTTGCGCAATTGTCTATGGTTGAGATAGAATCTTTAGCAAAAGAAATTATGAAAGATAAACAAATTTCAGCGGTATTTTATGACATTACCAATAAACCACCGGCAACAATTGAGTGGGAGTGAAAAAAATGAAAAATTGAAAATGCCAGCCCCCAGCCCGATGGTCTGGCGGGAAAAATGTAAAATGAGTGTAAAATGGGTAAAGAATAAGTAAAGGTAAACCTATTTCTTGTTGTGATTTTTTAAAAAAAGGTATAAAATAGGTAAAGGAAGGGTATAAGCTTACCTATTTATATTAATTTTATGATTTTTGAATTAGAAAAACCAAATCTTAATAAGATAAGTTCCGTCTCACTTGATGGTCAAACTTATTTATTAAATAAAGATATATTTACTTTTAAAGAATATTTATATTGGGATAAGCTTAAATATCAATTTAAATTAGGAGAAAATACAAAATTAAAAAAGGAAGAATTATGGTTGGTTTTGAAGAATTTAAGAGAACAAAAATCATCTGTAACGCCAATTTTAGCAAAAGAAAATAAATATTTTAAAATATGTCAGATATTGCCTCATTTGGATGAATTTTTACATAAAATTGATATGAATATGGGTGGTACATTTTTTGGGTTAAATCAAAAAGTTGATGAAAAGCAAAAATATAAATTTTTTAATAGAGGAATAATGGAAGAAGCTATTGCTTCTGCGCAATTGGAAGGGGCTAATACTACATACAAAGTAGCTAAAGAATTTTTAAGAACTGGCAGAAAGCCACTTAATTATTCTGAGCATATGATCCTTAATACTTTTAATAGCATGAAAGCTATAGAAAGCAATTTTAAGAATAGAGAATTAGATTTAAATATGATTTTTGAATTACATGAAATGATTACCAAAAATACTTTGAAAAAAGATGAAATAAATAAATTTAGAAAAGATGAAGATGAGATTGTAGTGCAAAATGCTATTACTGGAGTAATTTATCATGTTCCGCCAAAAGTAGATTTTGTTAAAGATCAAATATCTGCATTTATAAAATTCGCTAATGATATAATTGATATAACAAATGAAGGATTTATACATCCTATTATTAAAGCCATAATGCTTCATTTTTGGATTGGTTATTTGCATCCATTTGTTGATGGGAATGGAAGGCTGGCAAGGATAATTTTTTATTGGTATTTGCTTAAGCATAATTATTGGGCATTTGCATATTTACCAATTTCAACGGTTATCAGGAGATCTCCATCACAATATTCAATGGCTTATGTTTATAGTGAACAAGATGATTATGATCTGACATATTTTATTGATTATAATATTAAAAAAATTCAACTTTGTATTAAAGATTTTGAAGAATATCTTGATAAAAAATTTCAGGAAAATTCTCAGTCAAATATGCAATTACAATTTGAATTTAATTTAAATGAGAGACAAATTAATTTATTGAAATATTTGAATAGTGATAAAAATAATTTTACAAGATTAAAAATATATATGGCTATAAATATTATTTCTAAAGTTACAGCAATAAAAGATCTAAAAGAATTGGAACAAAAAAGTTTTCTTATTTCCAAAAAAATCGGTCGAAATGTTTATTATTACGGTACTGAAAAAATAGAAAAAGCTTTTGTTTGAAGCTCTAATTTTTTTCCAAAAATCTTGCTAATGTAAATAAAGCATCAGATAGCCGATTCAAATATTTGAGTGCGTTTGGATTAACTTTTTCTTTTTTTATTAAAGTAAAAACACGCCGCTCTGCTCGTCTACATACTGATCTGGCTGTATGTAAAGCTGATTGAGCCTTTGTCCCCCCAGGAAGAATAAAAGTTTTTAAAGGCTCTAATTTCTCATCCATTTTATCAATCCATTTTTCAAGTTTTTCAATATCCTCAGCATTTATTCGATTGACTTCTAAATCTTCTCTTTCTAGGGGGGTAGCTAAATCCGCTCCTAAGCGAAGTAAGTCAAATTGCATTTTTTTAAGCGATTTTGTCGTGTTGCTTTCTTCGTCTAAATGAGAAATTGCTAAACCGATAAAACTATTTAATTCATCAACAGTTCCATAGGCTTCAATTCTCAAATCATCTTTTGATTTTTTATCTCCTCCATAAATCATAGTCTGACCAAAGTCGCCTTGTTTTGTATAGATTTTGACCATCTTTCTAAATTTTTATAGTCTTATTATAACTTATTTAGGAAATTTGCAACAATTTTTTAAAATTTCATCTCTGCAATTATTGGTCTATGATCAGATTTAACATGTTTTAAGATTTGAAAATTTGTAAATGCAAAATTGGTGCTAGCTAAAATATGATCTATAGGCAGAAAAAATGGCGTTAAACGCATCCAAGAGAATTTTAATCCAAATATTTTTCTTGGATTTTGTAGATTAGTATTTTTTAAAAATTTTTGAAAATGATAACACCAAGGAGAAGCGTTGAAATCCCCAATTACAATCATATCTTTCCCTTTGATTTGTTCTGTCAATTCTTTTAATTGTTCTTGAAAAATTTTTGCTTCGTTAATTGCTTTTGGTGGAGGTGGATGAGCAATTGTTACATGAAAAGTTTTTTGCGGCTGGAGGATTTTGAGTATAAAAAAAGGCTGATTCTCAAATAAGCTTTGATAAATTTTTTCAAAAGGGAATTTGGAATAAAAAGCTAGGCCAAAACCATCATTTCGACAAATATCTGCTGAATAAGGATAATTTTCATTTAATGGCTCAAAACCAAGCTTTTGTTGTTCATTGAATTCAACAATACCAACAAAATCAGGATTTTCCTTTTCGATTTGTTTTAAAAGTAATGATGTATGGTAATTGTTTTTATAAAAATTTGAAAAGAAAATTTTTAAATTTTTAAATTTTTGTAGAGATAAAAGATTTTTCGTTTCTATCTTTTTAAATTTGAAATAAGGAAGAATCAAAATTCCGTTCCAGCAAAAACAAATCAGCAATAAAAAGCCAAAAATTTCTTCATGTGGAATTTTTGAAAGATAAGTGCTTGAAAAAATTAATACGCCGGATAGTAGAAAATATTGTACTCGAAAATGTGTCCAGAGATTAAAAAACCAATGAAATTTCGCCACCGCTCCAAAAAAAGTAGCAATAATTAATAAAGTGCTAAAAAAAAGCCAGATTTCTAAAAAAATTGTCATTGCCCTAACGTTACTTTTACAACAGTTTCATTATCATTACTTGAAAGAACACTGATTATTGTACCTGTTTGGGGATCTGTTATGCTGTCGCCAATATATAAAGCTGGTTGCATATAAGAACTCTCATTGATCCCGTCATTATTAACATTCAAAATCTCAGTTGTCAGGGTGCGAGGTTTATAGTCGACATAATGCAATAAAACACCATAATACACGCTATCGCTATAATCTCTATCATCGCTATCAAATCCAATTGGAGCACGTTTTTCAAGATAAATATAACCATCTTTTCTTGGAATTTTTAAGCCTTTAAACCCAGTATCAAAATCTAAATCTGTTGAAATTGGGTTCAAAATATATTCAAAGCTTTTATCATTTTCATTAACAATATGTACGCTAGCATCAGTACCTGTAGATTCAGTTAGCCAACCAAGAGCCACTTTTTCTGCTATATTATAATGCCAAAAATTCTTTGAGCCCATAACAGAATATAAATCTAAATTATCTTTTGATTCACAACTTCCATAAGGATTTGGAAAAATTGCTAAATTTGAGCAGGAATACAAATTTGCATTATCAAGACCAAAATTATGCCCAAATTCATGAGATATAATTTGATTATACGCCTCAAATGAGGAAGTAAAATTCTCTGTTCCTGCTGTAACCAACTTATCCACTCCTTCAGTATCAACCCAAATAAAAGACATACCGTTATCTGGTAAAGCTGATGGATAAGCCCAATATTTATCAAGAGTACTTGCAGATACGGTATCGCCACAAGTTTTATTTTGTGAAAATGGAGCAATAAAAACTATTCTAGAATATTTATTTAAACCAATGTTATGTTTAATCATTGCATCTAAAACAAGACTGGTTAAAGCGCTGCTATCGCTTTCTAAGCACATAGATTCTTCATCAAGCGTAATCCATGGATAAACATCTGCAGAAGAAGTTCCAAAAATATCATTAACTGAATATAACCATGTTGCGAAATAAGAATTGCTTTTATAATATGAATTTACAGTATCCATTGTGGTAAGCATAAAGGAATCATCAATGTTTGTTGGTGCTACTGTATCAGAAAAATTGACTAATAAAACGGCTGTTCCTTGTCCTCCAATTGGAGCGGTTCTTTCATGGGATGATATTGTTTTGATATCAGTTTTTTTATTTATAAAAAATGTTTTATTTTTTTTAATTCCTTTAATTTGAACTGTATCACCAGATTGTAATTTTTCTAAAATAGATGAATCTGCAGATAATGCTATGTTTTCATTTTTAGGCATAATCAGGCTATAATTTTTTGTATTTTGTGAATTTTGAAAGTTATTAGTTAAGGTAATTAAGACGTTGCCCTTTAAGGTAATTTCTTTTTCTTGGCTTATCCTTGCAAAAGCAGTGGAGAAGCTTAATCCAATTAACAAAGTTATTAATAAAATAAATATAGAAATATTTCTTTTTAACATGCTTGATCCGATTAGTTAATAAGTTGTCCTGATCATAACAATATCATTTTGTTTTATCAAGCAACAAAAATGATTTTTGTAAAAAAGTATACAAAATTTTTAAAAATTGCTATAATAATTATCCTGAAATATGTTCTGTAAAAAAGTTTGGAATTTA
>MFXJ01000062.1:0-570 GCA_001787465.1 Candidatus Peregrinibacteria bacterium RIFOXYB2_FULL_32_7
TCAAAATATTAAACAGACTGCGCCAGTTATGCAAAAAATTGGTTATGGCTGCGGACGGTATTTTGCCGCTGCCTGGGCTTTTGGCATAGTAGAGAGGGATGATAATGCGGCCAATATCTTAATTGATCCGCAGACTTTTGAAACGCGCCACATTGATTTTGAGGTTATATTATGCCCAACCCATGCTAATCTGGTTGGGCTGGCGGATGATATTTATAATGTTTTGAGGTTTTGCCAGGGTGAATTTATCAAACCTTTTTTAGAGGGGTTAATTGAAGGTTTTACGAATGGTTGTGGCAGTATCCAGCAAAAAAAGCAACAGGCACAGGCCATTGTTAATCGAGCTTTTACCGCAAAAGTGCCAATTGGCTTCACCGGGCATGAACCAGGTGGAGTAGCGAATGTTTGCATAACTGGGAACAGGAAGCCTTTACCTCTTTTCCCTAATGATCAGCAAGAGATCGAAACCAGGATTAATGAGCTTGCAAATGGAGATCAGCGTACTTGGTTTGCTATTATAGAGGAAATTTTAGCTTTTGTGCCCAAAAGACCGATTACATGAGTTATTTG
>MFXJ01000062.1:646-7738 GCA_001787465.1 Candidatus Peregrinibacteria bacterium RIFOXYB2_FULL_32_7
CTGGTATTTCTGATCCGGGTTATAATTTAATTAAATCCGCATTGGAAAATAATATTCAAATAATTCCAATCCCTGGACCGTCAGCGCTTTTGACAGCTTTAGTCTGTTCTGGATTGCCTATGGATAAATTTGTATATCTAGGATTTTTACCAGTCAAAAAAGGCCGACAAACAACTTTGGAAAGTTTAAAAGAAGAAAAAAGAACTATGATTTTTTATGAATCACCGCATCGGATTCTCAAAACCTTAAAAGACTTTGAAAAAACTTTTGGAAACGAAAGACAAATGGTTATCGGAAGAGAACTTACTAAAATTTATGAAGAATTTTTAAGAGGAACAATCTCAGAAATTCGCAATCATTTTGAAAAAAAAATGCCAAAAGGAGAATTTGTAATAATTATCAAAGGCTATTGAACAACTGGCTCCTCCAAAATCTCTACCTGTCCAGCTTCATCTAGCAATTCTTCATCAGTCAATTCATCATCAAAAGCATTTTCTCCAAAAGATTCAAATTGTTGATTCCAATAAGCTGAACTTAATTCATATAAAATCTTAACTGCTTCTTGAAAAGTCAAATCTTTGCTTGATCTTGGCGTTTTGCCGTCAAATATTTTTTTAATAATATCTTCTTTTGTTATATATGAAGTAGCAGAAACTATATTAAGAGCGTCTCCGATAGCTATCTCCTGATCTGGATCAAATTCAGAATTAATATCCTGTAAAACCCCTTTACTATCAGCGATTTGAATAAATTCAAATGCCCAATGCGTAGGACTTAAATTCTGATAAGTACTATTTGGAAGAGCTTTGTAATTAAAAAATTCATCGCCATAAACCGTATTAGTTAATAATTCTATAAATTCCGCGATCGTAATTTTATCATTAGGATCAAAACATCGGGTTAAAACTTTATTTGAGAATAAAGATTCAGCATAATTTTTATCAAAATCAACATCCTCAAATTGACAATCATGAGCTTGCCAATCCTCATTAACATCAATTGCCACTGGCATTAGAGAATTTGAAAAATATGCACCTTCCAACACAGAGATTAATTCAGCCGCGTCTCCATATGTCATCTCATTATCTTTTGGATTAGGCGATATTAAAAGCTGTAAAATGGAATCATCCGCGCTTTCAAAATATTCAGTAGCAATTAAAATATCTAGACCTTCATTAATAGTTAAAGTAGATAATGGCTCAAAATTTTCACTTAAAATTCCTTTCTCTTTTGCTATTGTGAGTGATGGAACCGACCACCTGTATTTATCCAAGGAAAAAACTCCTTCTGCTTTTGGAGTTACACCTACTGTATCGTCAAAATAAATAGTTTTAACAAGTAAATTTACAAATTCCTCGCCTTTAATATAATTATCCGGATTATAACATAAACTTGTCTTTGAGCCGGTCATACTATCCATATAACTATAAGCCCAATGATCTTTATTGAAATTACAATTATGCATTGTCCAAGTATCAACCTTTGGATATTCAGCCATTGCTGAAGTTATTAAATCTGGAATTTTGGAAACGAGATTGCTTAAACCATTTTCTTTAAATTTTAAATTAATATTCGAAACAATTTCATATTCTTCAGCTGATGAACTCGCAAAAACTTCATCTATATTTGATATTATCTCTGCCGCCTTAACTAAAATTTCATTATTTTGAATTTCATTTATTTTTTTCAAATATTTAGCAATCGGTTCAAATTTCAAATAAGTAATCGGCGACATAGATTTGACTGATTTGATTTTAGAAACAAAATTATCGTCTTTATCTAAAGTCGAATCAAAATTTACATATCCTTTATAAGTAGATAAAACCAAATTTCCTCCCACAAGACCAACTGTTAAATTAAGCTCTGGCTTTTGCCCCAAAAATAAACTTAACACTGATAAATCTGGACTAATCACAAAATAAGCATTGTCTTCAACTTCAAAAAAATTATGTTCAACCGCCACTTCAAATCCAGTAGCACTTATCTGCTCAGCAATAAAATTTTTCAAAGCCTCAGATAATAATTTCAAATTTGCTTTTAATTTCTCTTGATCAACACCTTCTTGAAGTTCAGCAATCAAAGTAATTTCAGGAACTAATTGCTGATCGGAAAGATTAATTGCGAAAGCGGCATTTTCATCTAAATTTAACAATATTTCTAAAATTTCCAAAATTACCTGCTTATCTAAAGTTATTTTTTCGCTTAAATCTGTAATTGCCATATCTTTAAAAGCTTCGATACTTTCCGTGATTTCATTTTGAGACAAAAACATTTTGATATAATCAAATTGAGTTTTCAGATCATGAGTTTCCGCGAAAAGAGCTAAGTTATCTTTTGGCGTGAATTGATAAAGTTTAAGTTTATCAACTGAACTGTTAAAAGTCATGCCAATCTCTTTAGCCATTTCTTCGTTGGCGTTAGCATAAGCCGAAAATCTAAATTCATCATTATTTATTTTTTCCATAATTCCAGCTTCTGTAGAAATCGCACCAATGAATTTTTGCAAAACAGCCAAATCCTCCGCTGATAAATTTTCATTTTCTGTAAGCAAATTCTGATAAAAATCAAAATTTATAAAAAACTTTGCTTGCACGCTATCATTTAAAGATAATTTTTTCATAGAATTTATAAAATTTTCATTAGCGCCAAAACCTTCTTCCTCGCCATTAATTCTAGCAAGTAATTTTTCAACATTATCTTTTTTATTAGTTAAAATGATTGAGCCATTTTTTTCCACATACATTATTTCCCCATCATTTTCTTCGTAAATATTTTCTCCTAAATCACTTTTTTTAATTTGTTCACTTAAAGCAGAAAAAAATTCTTTAAAATCACCTGATTTTGTTTTAAATGATGCATATACTTCAGGCAGCTCCTGCTCAGGATTAAAAACACCAGCCACTCCAAAAGTTATTTGCAAACCTGGCAAATTATCAGAGAAAAATTTAATAACGTTTTTTTGTGTTTCATCTAAGTCTTCCAAAGTTAAATATTTATCAACAATAATAGTTTGAATTGTTTTAACAATTTGACTTTCTTCATCAAATTTTAGATCAAAATAAACTTTAGTATCTTGCGGAAAAATATTTGCTGAAGACAAATCAGGCAATTTTTCTTTGCAACCTGAAATAAGAATCAGCCCCATAATTAAAAATACTACACTACTTTGGCGCAGTAAATTTTTGGTTAAATTAAACATAGACTAATGATATTAAAAAATAATCGTTATTATTCTAAAGCAAATTAAATATTTAGCAAAGTTCCAGTTGCAAATTTCGATTCATCTAAAGTAATCATAATTTCATCCCCCAAATAACTTTTATCCATAATTTTCTCTAAAAGATAAACTCCTTCAGCGTCTGTTTTTAAAATTCCAATAAATTTTGCTTCACCTAAACTATTCTTTATCCAAGCCTTCAAAACTCCATTTTCGCTTATTTTTGGCAATAAAGAAACCTGACAGCGAAAAGTATATGAATAAGCTTGGCAAGCGGCGTTCCCAACTGCTTCATGATTAAAAATATCATAAATCAAAGTTTCATAGCGATTTACAAGCTGTTCATTATCAAAAGAATCAAATTCTGACAAAGTATTAGCTTGGATATCCATATTTTCATTTAAATTATTATGAATCAAAACAACAGAAAGTAGTAATACCAAAGTAGTAAAAGACCGAAATAGATGCTTTTTTATCTTCATTTTGTTTTTTTATTAAATCTTAATATTATATCAAATTTTTTAACTTTTAGCTTTTAACTTTCAGCTTTCAACAAAGATTCAAATAGATTTTTTAAAGAAATATGCTGTAACAAGTAGCAAAATAACGTAAATTTTGTTTAAATTAAGATAGTTTTACTTTTTAAAATTTTTTCTATGGAATATATCATTGTGGTTGTTGTCATATTATTGATCTCCAGCGTCAAACAAATAAATCAATACCAGCGTGGCGTTAAATTCACACTTGGTAAATATACCAGCACGCTTGAACCAGGCATTAGCATTGTATTCCCTCTTGTTCAAGCCCTACATAAAATAGATATCCGCACCAAAACTGTTGATGTACCAAGTCAAGATGCTATTACCAGAGATAATATTTCTGTAGCGGTAAATGCTGTTCTTTATTACAAAGTTACTGATGCGGCAAAAGCAATTATTCAAGTTGAAAATTTTTATTACGCTACCAGCCAACTTGCCCAAACAACGATGCGTAATGCCGTTGGTGAAGCTACTCTTGATGAGCTTCTAAAGAATAGAGATGAAGTTTCCGCAAAAATACAAATTATTGTTGATAAAGCAACAGATCCTTGGGGCATTAAAGTGGAAATGGTGGAACTTAAAGATATTGTTCTTCCAGAAGATTTAAAACGAACAATCGCCAAAGAAGCCGAAGCAGAACGTGAGAAAAGAGCTGTAATTATCAGGGCTCAAGGCGAAGTAGAAGCCGCTGAAAATATGACAAAAGCCGCTCGAATGCTTGCAACTGCTCCAGGAGCGCTTCATCTTCGAACCCTACAATCAATCAACGACATTTCCTCAGATCAATCAAACACCACCATTTGGATGATGCCGATTGAAATATTAAGGGCCATTGAAGGACTTTCCGAAAAATTAAAAAAATAAAATTTAGTAAAATGACACGAATTTATGGGATTCTGGCTCATCCAGTCACTCATTCATTATCTCCAGCAATTCATAATACCGCATTTCAAAATCTTAAAATTGATGCCAAATATGAAAAATTTGATGTTGCGCCAGAAAATTTGAAAAAATTTATTAAAAAAGTAAAAACTGAAAAAATTTCTGGTCTTTCAGTATCAATACCGCACAAAGAAAATATTTTAAAATTATTAGATGAAATTTCTGATGATGTAAAAAAAATCGGCGCCTGCAATACGATTTTAAATAAAAATGATAAATTAATTGGATTTAACACGGATTATCTTGGTTTTTTAAAGGCGTTACAGACAAAAATTACAAATTTGAAAAATAAAAAAGTCATAGTTTTTGGTGCTGGTGGAGCTTCAAGAGCAATTTGCTATGGATTAAAACTTAAAAAAGCAAAAGTTTTCGTAACGGATATTGAAATTGAAAAAGCGCAAAAACTAGCAAAAGATTTTCAAATAAACGCAATAAATTTAAAAAATATCGATGAAGAGAATTTCGATATTGTCGTTAATGCCACTCCTCTTGGCATGGAAGGAAAATTCGAAAATTTAAGTGCTTGTTGCGCAAATTTTTTCAAAAAAACTCAAATTGTCATGGACATTGTTTACAAACCTTTAATGACCAAGTTTTTAAAAGATGCCAAAACTACTGGTTGCGAAATCATCACCGGAGAAAAAATGCTTTTATATCAAGCAATTGAGCAATTTGGAATTTGGACAGAGGAGAAAGCGCCAGTGAAGGTGATGAAAAAGGCTTTGGAGAAAAATTAGAAAAAATTTTAAGAATCAGGTATAATTAAATATATAAAATATTATTTTAAAATATAAATTGGCATGAATATATAAATTCGGATCCAAAAATTTTGTACGGCAAACCTGTTATCAAAGGTACGCGCGTGCCTGTTGATTTAATATTAGAAAAATTATCTGAAGGAGAGTCAATTAACGAATTACTCAAATCATATCCTCAAATTTCCGTTGAGGCGATCTCTGCATGTTTAAACTTCGCATCGCAATTCATAAGGAATGAAGATGCTTATCCAATCGCCTCATGAAAATTATAATTGATGAAAGCGTTGATTATTTAATTGTCAAAGCACTCAAAAATGAAAATTTATCTATCAATTTTATTTTTGAATCAAAACTCCCTCCTCTTTTTTTGAAAGAGAGGAGGGCGGGGGAGGTGAGTTAGGAGAAGCTTCATCTTAACTAACTCACCCTCGGTCCCTCTCTTTATAAAAGAGAAGGATGACTGATTTTAAAGGCTAAGTTTTTGAATCAAAACTTTTTCTTTATTTTACTTCAATTTACATTTGAATCATTCCAAAACGATCAGGTTCAGAATCCTTTCCATCCTCTGAAAAAGTATTAGCAACTGGTCTAGAATCATCTAAATCTAAAGCTCCACATCTTCCAACTTCCTGATTTTGATAAGTATATAAGATGCCTTCGGCTCTAATAGCTCCATCACTTACCGCTTTTAATATAAAATTAAGCGGAACAGAATGGTCATTTAATAGTGATACGAAATCTTTTACTAATAATTGTCTTGGACATTGATTAGCTATATCAGAAGAAATTTTCGCTCCGGCAAACATCAATAATTCATTTACCTTAAATCGATCATCAAATCCTTTAACTACATCAGAAGTCAGTCCTGCTTGAGCTAATCTCGCTTGGTCACTTACAGAAAAACGACTTTCTAAATTAATTTCAGACCCTAAATTAATACCCAACAAAACAAAAACAATTTCTCTTCGCAAAAGATGGTCACCTGGAAAGTCTGTTAATGCCGGCAATTGTAAATTATCTACGCAGTTATCTTCAGATCTTGGCGCAGAAAGAGCAACTTGCAAAACAACAGCCGCTTTATATAATTGATCCATATCACGCAAAGCATCAAATAAGGCATCTGGTCTAATACTAGATTGATTAAGCAAATATTTAATAGGAGTTTCACGCTGATTTTCAGGTGTTTTTAAATAATCGAAATAAGCTGAAATTTCCTCAAATAAATTTGACACTAATCCTCCAATATACTGTTCTTTTTGAAGAGAATGCGTTGATGTATCGTCTGTAAGTTGATTCATTCGATGTGCTCTTTTTGCCGTTTCAAGAAGTATTTCTGCTGACATCCTATTTCCTCTCATTCTTTCATTTAAATTATCTAAAAAATCTGCTATGTCTGTTAATAATACTTCTCTATATGTTTTAGCATACTCACTAGAATAAGCTTGAAAACTTCCCTTTAAATCTCTAAAAAGCTCCGCATCAAATTGAGGCGCTCCATCTTGAACTTCAAAAAGAGAAAAATTATCTCCAAAATTTCGTACTTCTTGCATATTTATAAGTTTAAAAAATAGAAATCAAATTAACATAAAAACCTATTCGAGTCAATAGTTCGTTGAATTTTTTCTACTCCAAATGA
>MFXJ01000063.1 GCA_001787465.1 Candidatus Peregrinibacteria bacterium RIFOXYB2_FULL_32_7
AAAATGTTTGCTGAAAAAAGAGGATCCGCATGAAGGAAAATGAATTTATTGAGTATAAAAAATCAATTTCCGAGCTGAAAGAGGCAGTGGAAACCATTTCTGGCATGCTGAACAAACATGGAAAAGGAGAAATACTTTTTGGAATAAGAAATGATGGTAAAGCTATTGGGATGGAAATAGGAGCAAAAACCGTTCGTGATATATCGAAAACCATCCTTGAAAACATTGAGCCGAAAATTCATCCTGAAATAAAAGAAGAAATGATCGATGGCAAGAAATGCATCAAAGTCAGTTTTTTGGGCAGTGAACAGCCATATTTTGCATACGGGAGAGCGTTCATAAGAATTGGCGAGGAAACCAGGCGTATTGGTCCTGCTGAACTTGAAGGAATGTTTGCCAAAAAGAACAAGGAGCTTTACCGCTGGGACAATAAAATTTGTGATAAAGCTACAGTTTCAGATATCAGTCTATTCAAACTCAAAGCATTTGTTGAAAAGGCAGGACTTAAATTTGAAACAAAGGAAAATACTCTGAAAAAACTTGGTCTGGTGCATGATGAAAAACCGCTTAATGCCGCGGTCCTGATGTTTGGCTCAAAACCGCAGGAATTCTTTCCAAATGCTAAAATGAGGGGGGCAGTGTTTCTGAATGGGGGGACAATGCTTGATTCCAAAGATTATGAGGGAGATTTGTTTTATCTCATTGAAGAAGCTCAAAAATATATCCTGCAAAATATTCATATCGGAGAACGTATTGAGGGGCTGATACGTGTGGATGTACCTGAGATTAACCCTGATGCGATACGTGAAGCTGTTGTGAATGCGTTTTGCCATAGGAATTACTATCTTTACGGTTCAGTGGATATTGCAATATATCCAGATCGGGTGGAAATAAGGAGTCCTGGAAAATTGTATGGCGGTCTGACAATTGAAAGGATTGTCAAAGGAAATGTTTCTGAAAGAAGGAACGAGCTTATTGCTGATCTGTTGCACCGTGTTCATATGGTTGAAAGATGGGGAAGAGGAATTGAAAAAATCCTTCTGGCAGAACCAAATGCACGGTTCGTGGAGATTGGAAGACAGTTCAAGACTGTTTTCCCAAGGAAAGTTGTAAATACCCCCCAGAAGACCCCCCAGAAGACCCCCCAGATAAAATTAACTGATTTGGAGCAGACAATAGTAGACGAACTGAAATCAAATCCCACTCTTTCAAGGGTAGAACTGGCTAAAAACCTGAAATTAAGCCCCGAAACAGTAAAAGAATATCTTGAAAAACTAAAGACCAAGGGTGCAATACGCAGAATCGGTCCTGACAAGGGCGGTCATTGGGAGGTTTTGGAATGATCCGGGAATGCGTGGAGTTTGTTGACAAATATATTCAGTCCAATAATACTACTAAAAAGTCTGTCAATTCTTTCATAATCGACGATATCCTCCTTCAAACTGCTGAAGATGATGAAAAATCTACTGAAGTCGAAATAGAAGAAACCATTGTCGATGAAACCCAAAAAAAGAGCGAAAAGAAAGAGGTTACATTATTCTTAATCTTTCCGTTTGAGAATTCTGAAAATGGTCTCAAGCTTAAGCATGATAAAGTTGTTGTCAGGACAAAACCAAAAGATGTGACTGAATTACTTGAACTTGATATCATAAAGGAGTACAATTATTCAGATGTTGAACTAAATGATTTGAAGGGTATTTTTGAAACACCAGAAAAGCATATCGCATTAGTTAGTGATAATAATAAACGAATTGGAGGGAGTCAAAACTTATCTTCGAGTGTCATTTACGCAATAGAATTAGCATCGTGCAAAACATCTGATGGTAATTTAACAGAGTTTAAAAAAGGGTCCTTAGAAGGTATTTCACTTGGAAGTTTGTTCGATAAAGAGAAGGATAAGGAACCAATACTAAAGACTAGATTAGAAAAATTTGCATATAATATCGAATACAACCTTCTTTGCAATCTTGGTTTCAATAATATCGGTTCGTCACTTTCAAATTGGTTTTATTCAACTGAATCTTCCAGAGAAATACTAAATCACATTTCAAAGTTATGCGCTGAAACTCAAGGTAATTCATCTATAATAATCATAAATCTTATCCCACACCAAGAAAACATTTCCAATATCTATGCTATAGTACGTGAGGAATATTTTAAACAAAATGTATTCAAAAATAATCCAGAAATCAAAGGTACATGTGCATGTTGCCAAAAAAAGAACTGCTTTATTGATGCACCCCAAAACGAGATTGCTATGGATAGTAAAAAACGTTTTCTTGAACACCCAACGATGATGTTTACAAATCAATGCAAACCCATTTTAATTTGTCACGATTGTGCTATCAAATATGCGGCATTCTTTGGTCTTCTGAAAAAATGGAAAATAAAAATAATGCCTCTTTTTGTTGATACTAAGCTTTACTCAAAGGAAATCCGACTTATCGATGAAAATGGGCTTAATAGCTTCTCACAAATTTTCAATCAACTGGGCGATTCCGATTCCTTAGAGTTTTATCTAATTTTATTCACTGGCGGGGAACTAAAATACTTTGATTATGTTTGCAACTATAACTGGAAATTAAATTGGTCTCATTTATCTAATTATCGTAATAATTCAGATCGTCAGATTAACAAAATCACCAGAAGATTATTTGAGAGGAAGATATGCCTTGCAATTGGAATTAATTATCTGGATTACTTTGAAGAAAAAAAAGGATTAAACAATCTCCAATCTTTTCTCCGAAGTCTGTTAGCTGAAAAACTCTTCAATTTTGTTTATCGGAACCAAAATTACTTCGTCCAACATGATATCTGGCAACTTTGCATTTTGCCTATTGAGCAACTTGCATTCGGTTCTAAAAAAGATTTTAAGACGAGTAAGCAGATTAAAGCATGTCTTGAGATTTGGTTCAATCGTGACCATCTAATTAACGTAAAAGAGGGATCGTTTATGTCAATAGAAGAACTACGGAATAATGTACAAATTGGTAATTCGCTGGAAAGGTGGGCATATCGAGCAGGTAAAGCATACTGTTTTTTGGTGTCAAAACGAGCATCCGGGCAAAGTCTTGAGCTTGAGAACATCATTCGTTCGCATCAAAATCAAAATGTGAAAGATGCGATTGTTAAAAAGCTTGAACAACGGGCGCATGCTCTTGATGAAAAAGAACTGAAACAGTTCAGATTACAATTTGCAGAACTATTTGCGTTCGATCAATTTGGAGAGGTCGAATTCAAAGATCTAAAACCCTATTTTTATGCCGGGTATATCGATGAAATAAAAATAAACACGAAAGCTGGGGGGGATTCTAATGAATGAAAAAACAGAACCAAAAATTAAAGAAAATGAAGGTTATGATAAATATGCATGCGGTGTATTCATCGTTCGTGCAGATAATGCTAATTTCAATGCTGATTTTAGTGGAATGCCTAGAGAGCTTCCAGATGGACCAATTTACGCGACAGACAAGGCTTTGAAATACTGTATCAGAAAATATATTCATGATATTGAGGGAGAAAATGAGGTATTCGCTTGGAGAAGATTTGATGTTGAAAAAGAAAAACTCAAACCATTAGAACTCGATGGCAATATCGAATATCTATACAAACAGGTACATGCTAAAGAAAAAACTTCTAAGGATATTAATCAAAAAGAGATGGTTGAGATTGCACTATCGAAAAAAGATGTCCGTTTCTTCGGAGCAACTCTTGCTGCTGGGGGGAAAAATATATCGATTACTGGTCCATGCCAAATTACATATGGTGTCAATGTTTTCAAATCCGGTTCGTCATATACCAGTGCAATTCTATCCCCCTACAGTAGTGGTAAAGGTAAAGAAAAAAGTACAATTGGTGCAGAATCACGAGCCACTGAGATCCACTATGTCTATGATTTTAATATAAATCCTAACAATCTCACTTGCGATGAACAAATCAAGGCTCTTATCGGAGAAGATACGAGTAAATTTTATCTGAATTCTCAAGATATTAAACTATTCAAAGATGCCATCACTCGCGGAGTTAATTATGTAACTTCAACTACTAAGGTGGGGGCAATTGGAGAGTTACTATTTTTTGTTGAGTTTGAAAAAGGAAAAGAAAAACAGGTCCCAATTGTTCCTCTTCTGAAAACCAAGATAACTATTTCAGAAAGTGGTTCAAAACGCAATATAAATATAACCGAAGCCATCAAATCTTTGAAAGATTACTCTCCAAAATCTTTTGAAATCTACTATGATCCAGAATACACCGTTATCGAAGGGCTTAATCAAGAGGTTCAATGCTTTCATATCGTTACACACAAAAAACTGTAGGTGAAATTCTTGAATATATGTTCTTTCGAACTCAGCGGGCATTTTGCATCTTTCAGAAAACCAGATGTCAATAAAGTTTATCTGACCTACAATAATCCACCATATGCAGCTATTTTAGGTATTTTCGGATCTATTATTGGATTATCTGGGTATTCTCCAAAGAAAAAACATGATCCGGAAGTTCTTCCACAATTCTACGAGAATCTCTCTGGCATTTGGTTTTCATTCCGCCCTGTTTTTTCCAAACGTCCAATTTTTCTGAAGCAGATGGTAACATATAATAATTATCATGGATACGGTTCAGATGCGGGTTGTTTTCAGATAACGGAACAAATTCTCATCAAACCATCCTGGGAAATATTTCTTTTTGATGAGGATGGAAAACATGCGGACTTAATCGAAAATATAAAAAATAAAAAAACAGTTTTTACTCCATATCTAGGAAAAAATGAATTTAGGGCAGAAATAGGCGAGCTTAAGGAATTTGAAGCGACAGAAATCACAGATAAAGTGGCAACACAAAAAGCCATGAAATTTGATTCCATTGTCTTACTTAATAGGGCAGACAAACATCCAGTTGAAAAAAAATTATCCAAAGGAATCGGATTTGCTAATCTGGATTTGGAATCTGCATATATATCAGAAGATGGTTATTCAATATTTGAAAATTACCCATACGCACTTGACAAAACCTTTCATTACAAATTTTGTCTTTCTGCCTTTACAAATTGGGAAATTGATACTTCAAGGCTTATGAACGGAACAAGAACTTTCAGAATCAAGTCCAATGACGACAAAGAAGGAAAAGAACGTGTAATCAACATGTTTAATGGCGGGGTTGGTTAAAATGAATGCTACTATTGAAGATATAATTAAAAATCCGGATTACAATAAACTATTCAAAGAAGAATATTTTAAACAATTTGTTGCCCGTCCGGCAGACAAAGAAAATCCCAAAGAGGAAACACTCATTAATCATTCCAAAACAACCCTTGAAATTTTTGATACGCTTGTTGAAGAACTGAGACTTAAGAGTGTGTTTGAAGAACTTTTCAGAAAATCATTTGGAAATTATGATCCGAAGTTTTGGAATATTCTGCGTGCAATTGTATATTATCATGATTTTGGAAAAATGAATCAAGAGTATCAGGAAAGAATTAAAGAGATTACAAAGAAAAATTGTGGAGAAATATGCGATGAAAGGAAATTAAATAAAAGCAAGGAATCAGAACACGCACTTCCGGGGTTGTTTCTTTTTGGTTTAATGCTGGAAAAATATCTGAAAAATGAGGATGAAAAAATCAAAGCCGTGTTTTTCTATCTGGCTTCTGTAATTGCAAGGCACCATACTAATCTCAAATCTCCTGTAGAAATTGGAGAAAGTATGGATACTTTATGGGAAAAACCAAAAGAAAGCACATTCAAAAAATTAATCAAAAAAATTCAAGAAGACTTGAAAAATAACGGACAAATAGAAAATCTCGCTGTTTGGTTTGATCAAAGAAATAATCTACCAATTGAAAAAGCCGGATTTATCTTTAGATACTTCCACGATACCATTAACTCGTATAAACCAGAACAACAAGAGGCACTTTTCTATTTGCACAAATTATTATACTCCTGTCTTGTGAGTGCAGATTATTATGCAGCATATCATCGTGAAACTCCGGAAGAAATTGCCAATACTCTTTCAGATATAAAAAAATTAAAGGATAATCTAAATGCACATCTAAGTAGTAAAAAATCAGATGATGACGTTTCCAAGGCACGTGAAAAATTTAGAATAACTGCCTTGGAAAGATTGCATAACAAGGATAATGAAAAGAAAAATGTTTTCTATCTTTATCTTCCAACTGGTGGAGGGAAAACATTAACTTCGCTAAATCTTGCACTCGAGCTTGCTGAAAAAAACCACTCAAATAGGTTGTTCTATGTTTTTCCGTTTGTCAATATAATTGAGCAAAACCAGAAGGCATTGAAAGAAGCTCTTAAAGATGAAAATCTTATCTCGCCTATCTACTCATATTCTGACTGGAAAAAAATTGATGATGAAGATGATGACACTCATTTTATTAATCAGGAATTCACAAATTACCCGGTAGTTGTATTGAGCAATGTAAATTTTTTCAATGCACTGATTAAAAGTGGAAAAAGCTCCAATTACAAGCTTCATAATTTTGCCAACAGCGTAATTGTAATAGATGAAATTCAGTCATTAAATGCGAAAGAATGGACTTTGTATAATGACTTGATTGTCAATGCTGCAGAGATGCTTAATTCAAAAATAATTGTGATGTCTGCCAGTATTCCACCGATATATGAATTGTCAGAAGATGAAGAAAAGGAGCGAATCCAAACAGAAGTTGGTATTTTGATTGAGCCTGATGAAGAAAAACTAAGAGGTGATTTTAAGCTTTTTTTGGACCGAACGGAATTATTACTGGAGGAAAAAGACACTGAATTACATAAACTTACAATAGAAAAAATAAAATCGCATGAATTTCCAAATAAGGTTTTAATTGTTGCAAACACTATCAAAAAATCTTTAGAGACATATAAAAAATTAAAAAAAGATAAAGAACTTAAAGAGCAATATGGAAGTAAAATCCTTCTCTTAAACAGCACCTTGTTGCCTTCAAGAAGAAAGGAACTTGTAAGATTAATTGGGAACGAAAATGAGCGACTTATCCTTGTTTCGACTCAGTCTGTTGAAGCCGGTCTTGATGTTGATTTTGATTTAGGGATACGAGAACTTGCACCTTTGGATAATCTTCTTCAGATATGCGGTCGGGTAAACCGTCATGGTAAGAAAAATAATAAATGTGTGGTTTATGTTGCAACTGGGGGTGTTGAGAAGGACTCGATAGTATATGGAGACTTAAGATTTAGTGGGGGGAAAGATAAACAAAAAAAGAATAAACAAAAAACAGAAAATAAGAATATGCAGGTTTATATTAAAAAATTACTTGGCGAAGATACAAAAATAGATGAAAAATATGCCGAATATTCAAAAGAGATTGTAGAGTTAATTAAAAAACAAAACAAAGATGTATATCGCGAAAGTCAAAGGCATGCTGTAGAAAGCTTACGCAACATGGATTTTGATTCACTCAATGAGCACAATGTCATTGAACAACAATCCGTTTCAATTTTTATTCCTGCGAATGTTCCTCTTGATCCTAAAGATGATGAACAATT
>MFXJ01000064.1:0-4890 GCA_001787465.1 Candidatus Peregrinibacteria bacterium RIFOXYB2_FULL_32_7
TCTTTTACTTTACCATACATTTCAGAAGAAGAGGCTTGATAAAATTTTGTTTTTAAGCCAACTTCTTTAATGCTGTCTAATATGCGTAATGTTCCTAATCCTGTTACATTCGCCGTATATTCTGGGACGTCAAAGCTTACACGAACATGACTTTGAGCGCCTAAATGATAAATTTCATCTGGTTGAATTTTTTCGAGTAAACGAGAAATGTTACTTCCATCAGATAAATCCCCATAATGTAAAAATAATCTTGTACCGTTAATATGAGGATCTCGATAAAGATGATCAATCCTTGTCGTATTAAAGGTACTAGCTCTTCTAATAATACCATGAACAATGTAGCCTTTTTCTAATAATAATTCCGTTAAATATGATCCGTCTTGACCTGTAATGCCAGTAACAAGCGCTTTTTTCATAATAAATTTTTAAGTAAATTATTAAAGTGTGTTTCTGAAATATTCTATCATATCTTTAATAGTTTTTTGAATATCATAAGATTTTGTCCATCCTGTATCTTGAGTAAGTTTTGTAACGTTAGCTATCAATAAAGAGTTATCTATTTTACGAACCTTATTTTGTTGTTGCTCTATTTTTATTGGAATCTTGATACAAGAAGTGATAAATTTTAGTAAGTCAAAAATCTTGTAACCATTACCACTGCCTACATTATATATTTCTCTTATTTTACCTTTTTTTAGAAGTAAATAGTAAGCAAGAACAATATCACGGACATCAGAAAAATCTCTTGTAATTTTTAAATTACCAGTAAGTATAACTGGAGGTTTTAATCCTTTTTCTATCATTACTGCTTGTGCGCAAAAATCTGCAATTACAAATTCAGTTGATTGACCTGGTCCGGTATGATTAAAGCTCCTAGAAACAATCCAATTTAAATCATCAAATTCTTTTAATAATACGTTTTCAGTTTCAATTCTTGAATTTGCATAAGGTGAAGTTTTTTTTGTAGGTTCATTTTCAAGGATAGGGACTTTTAACGGAGTTCCATAAACTACAGCAGATGAGACAATTAATATTTTTGTTTGTGGAATAAATTTTCGCATTGCTTGAAGAATATTTTTTGTTCCTTCTACATTGATTTTGTATACTAAATCAGGATGATGAAAACTTTCACGGACTGAACTAAAGCCAGCTAAATGATATATAAAATCAGGTTTTATCTTTTTTATTGTTTTATCAATAAATACTGAATCGGTTATATCTCCATAAAATATAGTATTGTTTTTATCTTGATTGTTTCTATCTAAACCAAAAACTTCTATGCCATTATCAATTAATTGTTTTTTTAAATAAGGTCCAACAAAGCCTGAAATTCCAGTGATCAGAGCTTTCATATTATTTATAATAAAAAAATTACATAAGTCTCACGAGACATTATACTTAATACAAAATAAAATACTATGGAAAAGTTTAAAATTTTTGAAGATGGGCCTTCATTTAAAAATGAAGCGATATGTCATCTAAAATTTGACTTTATAATTTTTTTGTCTACTATCTCTATAGATATTATAGATAAATTTATGAAACTAACCACGAAAAGCGAATATTCTATTTTGGCATTAATTTATATTGCTAGAAATGATAAAAATAAATTTATTAAAATTGAAGAAATATGTGGCATTTATAATATTTCTAAAAAATATCTTGAATCTCTTTTTGCAATTTTAAAAACACATCGATATCTAAAAACAAAAAGAGGATCTAGTGGAGGTTATAAATTAGCTATTCCTGTAGATAAAATTACTGTTGCCTCTATAGTTAGATTGATGGATGGAGCTTTGGCGCCAAGCGAATCAGTTAGTAAATATTTTTTTTCTGAGACGCCTCTTCAACAAGAACAGAAAATGATTGTAGTATTAAAGGATATAAGAAATTATATTGCTTTTAAATTAGAACATTTAACTTTAGCTGATTTAGTTTAATGTTTTAAATTTAAAAATTTTAACAATACATTTATGGATTTTTCTTTATTATTTCTTATTCCGCTCTCTTTTATTTGTGAATTCATTGATTCGAGTTTTGGGATGGGTTATGGAACAATTTTGACGCCTTTATTACTTTTATGTGGATTTGAGCCTTTACAAATAGTTCCAGCAATTCTTGTTTCGGAATTTGCAACAGGAGCTTTTGCGGCTTTTTCTCATCATAGATGTAAAAATGTGACTTTTCATAAAAAATCAATTGATACAAAAGTAGCATTTGCATTGTCAATATTTGCGATTATAGGTACTTTTATTGCAGTACCTTTAACTATATATTTGCCAGTAAAAACGATTAAATTAATTATTAGCATAATCGTAATTTCTATGTCTATTGTTATATTGGCTACATTTAAAATTAAGCCGCATTTTACTTGGTTAAAATTAACTATTTTTGGTATAGCCGCCGCCTTTAATAAAGGAATAAGTGGAGGAGGATATGGACCATTAGTGATGGGAGGGCAAATACTTTCCGGAGTGGGTGTTAAAAACGCGATTGCTATTACTTCATTTTCAGAAAGTATCGCATGTTTTGTTGGAGTAATTTTGTACATTATATTTGATAAAGTCATTGCCTGGAATTTAGCTTTTTTTCTTGTTATTGGAGGACTTTTATCAGTACCATTTGCGGTATTGACTGTTAAAAAAATTTATGAAAAAAATATTAAAATATTAACAGCTTTTGTAATTTTTATTTTAGGACTTGTTTCTTTATTAAAAGAAATTATGTAACATTAAATTACAAAAAATTTATAGAAAAATTTTTAATATTGAAAATATTATGGATTATCTTTCGAAACTCGAAAATGAGAGTATTTATATTATACGAGAAGCCTATTTTAAATTTAAAAATATGGCTCTTCTTTGGTCGATTGGAAAGGATTCCACAACTCTTTTATGGTTATGTCGTAAAGCTTTTTTTGATAAAATCCCATTTCCAGTTATGCATATTGATACTACTTATAAATTTGAAGAAATGTATAAATTTAGAGATAAGTATGCTAAAGAATATAATTTAAATTTAATTGTTGAAAAAAATGAAGAAGCTTTAGCTAATGGTATTTCTTATGAAACTCACGATGCTTTTACCTGCTGTCATGAACTAAAAACTATTGCTTTAATTAAGGCAATTAAAAAATATGGATTTAATGCTCTATTTGTAGGCATAAGAAGAGATGAGCATGGAATTAGAGCAAAAGAAAGATATTTTTCGCCTCGTAATGAATCTTTTGAATGGGAATACGAGAATCAGCCTATAGAATTGTGGGATCATTATCAAAAGAATACAGAAGTTTTTGAGCATATGCGTGTTCATCCGCTTTTGCATTGGACAGAAGTGGATATTTGGGAATATATAAAACGTGAAAATATACCAATCAATAAACTTTACTTTGCGAAAAATGGAAAAAGATATCGAAGTCTTGGATGTAAGCCTATTACCACTCCAATGATCAGTAAGGCTGTTACAATTGATGAAATAATTAATGAAATTAAAACATCAAAAATAGCAGAAAGAAGTGGAAGGAAGCAGGACAAGGAGCATGCGAATATGATGCAAAAATTAAGATCGCTTGGTTATATGTAAAAAATAAATAATATGAATACTGAAATAAAAATTGTTATCACCGGTCATATTGATCACGGTAAATCTACTTTAATTGGAAGGATTTTATATGATACGCATTCGCTTTCTGAAGAAATTCAAAAACAATTAGAGCAACTTGAAAAAAAAGAAAGAACTGTTGCTTTTGCTTCCTTACTTGATCAATTGCAAGAAGAAAGAGCTGAAGAAAAAACAATAGATACAACATGTACATATTTTAAAACTCAACAAAAATCATATGTTATTATTGATGCTCCTGGACATAAAGAGTATACAAAAAATATGGTTACAGGCGCATCCAAAGCAGATATAGCTGTTATTGTGATCGCGGCAAATGAAGGAGTAAAAGAACAAACCCAGAGACATACCTTTTTACTTAAATTACTAGGAATTAAGAATGTAATTGTTGTAATTACAAAAATGGATCTTATTGCATACAGTCAGCGAATTTATGATTTTATTTCTGCGCAATTTAGTGATTATTTGAAGAGATGTGATATTCAATCTCTTGGTTTTATTCCAGTTTCTTCAGTTGAAGGAGAAGGTATATTATATAAATCTTCTAAACAATTATGGTATAAAGGGAAAACATTGTTAGAAACTTTTGACTTATATGAATTAAAAAATCATGAAGAAAAAAGTTTAGTTTTTCCTGTACAAGATATATATAATGTAAATCAAATAGATTATTTAGTTGGAAAAGTTGAATCTGGAACTATAAAAAAAGGTCAAAATGTAATGGTTTTGCCAGAAAGAAAAGAAATAAAAGTAATTAATATAAAAAAATGGAAAGAAACACTTGAAAATGCTAGTTGTGGCGAATGTATTGGATTAGAATTTGAAAAAATGGTTAATATAAAAAGGGGTGATGTTATTACAGATGAAGAAAATAAATTAAAAATCAAAATAGAGATTAAGGCACTTATTTTTTGGCTTGATGAGATTCCCTTAGATAAAAATATTACTGAATTGACAATAGAGATCGCTACACAATCTTTTGTTTGTAGAATAGATAAAATATATCGAAAAATTAACTCTTCAACTTTGGAAGAATTATCAATTGATCCTTCTGTTATTTTATTTACAGAAGTGGCTGAAGTTTTAATTAAGATGAAAGAAAAAATTGTGTTTGAAAGTTTTTTAAATAATTCCGCACTTGGTAAATTTGTACTCTTAAGAGATGATAAAATTGTGGCTGGCGGGATTATTCTTTAATTTCAAACCAAGGCACTTCAATAAGTTCTGGTACGTACGTTCCTCCTGGGTGGGCATAAATACCATATTCTCCAA
>MFXJ01000064.1:4913-7403 GCA_001787465.1 Candidatus Peregrinibacteria bacterium RIFOXYB2_FULL_32_7
ATGATTTTTTTACCTTTAAAATGAATTAAATTATTTTTTATTTCTTTTAAAATTAAATCAAAATTTCCTTGATAAGCTTTCCATACTTGTTCTTTTGTAACTTTGCCTTCTTTAAGTTGGTCATAAATATTGAGTTCTTTATTGTTATTATTAATTTTACCTAATAAGTTATTGCGCGAATCTTCCCAGCCACTTTCTGTTAGTCCATTTTCTCCAATAAAAGGATGGTGTGGCTGGATATAATGAATAAAAAGTTTTTTATCAGGATATTTTTTGTGTAGTTTTAGGGCTAAAGTCGTTACTTTTTTAGGTAAAACGGTCTTTAATTTTTTGTCCCAATCTATGTCCCATAACTCTTCTAGGAGAAAGAAATTGATATCCATTTTTTCTTTCTCAATAAGATAAGCTCGAGATATAAAAGGATTTGCTGATATGTATATAATTTGACTAAGGTCATGATTGACCATAGATTTTTTTGCCCATTCTGGCGTACAAGATGCTATAGAAATTTTTTTAGTAAGTTTTCCATTTATTAGATTATTATTTTTAGCAAATAAATCATATCGACAGGCATCAATTAGGAAAAGGACATCCCACGTTTCATCAAACATATTAAAATATTTTGGATTAACATGTTGTAGAAAAAATCCTTCTTCTATTTTTTGTTTTAATAATTCTTGATTGTTATTTATATTTGTTGTGTTTAGTTCGAAAGAAATATTAAGTGATATATTACCAATATTATTATTATTGCGGATGACATTAAAATTATATGCTTTATCCTTCCAGTCAAAATGTACATCGTCATTTTCTTGTCTTATAGCTATTGTAACCATTACCTTACCGAAGGTAATATGTAATTTTTCAATTTTAAAATCAATAAAGCCATGTCCACTTATTTCTTTTATTGGAAAACGAGAAATAGAAGTGTTTGTACCAAATAAACATTCATTATTTTCAGACATCAATTGCACGCCAAATATAGGATTTTTTATATGAATAGATGCAAAATAATGTATACGAATGATAATAGGATCTTCTGAAAAAAATGTATGATTGCTATATCCAAATTTATCTATAAATTCAACTTTTGTAATTTCAGTTATTTTTACTTTTTCATTTTCCTTTTCCACTGCTGTTGACACAATAGGTGTTTTTTCTGCTTTGTCAGTATATAAATATTGATCAATTGCTTCATTTGGATCACCGATCATGTGCATTTGACCATTTTTTAAATATAATATTCTATTGCAAAATGAGCGCATAGTATTTATATCATGACTTACAAAAATAATTGTTTTATTAAGTTCTTTAAGTCGCCTAAGTACTTCAAAACATTTCTGCTGAAATGAAGCATCTCCTACTGCGAAGACTTCATCCATAATTAATATATCTGCATCAGCTTGAATTGCTACAGAAAATGCCAGCCTTACAAACATGCCAGAAGAATAATTTTTCACTTTCATATCCATAAATCGTTCCATTTCTGCAAATTCTACTATTGCTTGATATTTTTTATCGATTTGTTTTTTGGATAACCCGAGTACTGCTCCATTCAAATATACGTTTTCTGTACCAGAAAGTTCAGGATCAAATCCTACGCCTAATTCTAAAAATGGAGATATTTTACCGTTTACCGTTACCTTACCTTCTGAGGGATTATATATCCCAGCAATGATTTTTAACAAAGTGCTTTTGCCACTTCCATTTGCACCTATTATTCCCAAAAACTCACCTTTTTTGACGTTAAAAGAAATATTATTTAATGCATGGAAAGATTCATATTTAGTTTTATTAAATATATGAATAAAATGTTCTTTAAGAGTTGTTCTTTTCTCATGGGGTATATAAAATTTTTTACTTACGTTATGTAGGGAGACTGCGCAGTTCATATTTTATATTTGTTCAACAATATTTTTGGAATTTTGAGCTTCATACTTACTCGGCGTTGCACTCACAAAAATTGACTGATTGATTTTTTTTTCAAATTCAGCAAATTTGAGCGGTCGATTGTCATAGGCACTAGGAAGCCGAAAACCATTTTCCACTAGCGATGTTTTTCGGGAATAATCTCCACTAAACATTCCGCCTATTTGCGGAATAGTCACATGTGATTCATCAATTACAATCAAGAAATCTTTGTCAAAATAATCCAGCAAGGTATATGGTGTCTCACCCTCTCCTCGTCCAGAAAGATAGCGCGAATAATTTTCAATCCCATTGCAATAGCCAATTTCTTTCATCATTTCAATGTCCTGGCGCGTGCGACGGGATATTCTTTCCGCCTCCAAAATCTTTCCTTTCCTCCTAAAATCCGCTACTCTCTCGGTCATTTCTTTTTCAATTTTGTCTAATGATTCTTTCATTACCGGCTCCGGCACCACAAAATGTTTGGCGGGATAAATCAGCGTACGTTCCAATCTGCCTAATTCTTCTCCCGTAAGAAAATCATACTCGGAAATTTTCTTTACCCTGTGGAATAAATTTTGC
>MFXJ01000065.1:0-314 GCA_001787465.1 Candidatus Peregrinibacteria bacterium RIFOXYB2_FULL_32_7
TCCACCTTCAGTTAATGTTTCATGTGCTGAACTTAAGCCAGCTCTAATACCTCTGTCAGTACTATCAACTAAAAGTCCGACACCAGCATTTCCAACTCTTGTTGCAACAGTGAACATCCCAGCTTCAGCAACTAAAGCTACATACCAAGGAGCCGCCATGCCTCCAGTAACAGCTCCAATAGCTATTCCTGATCCGATTATAACTATCCAGTGGCCAGCTTCTTTATAAAATTCTGGATCTTCTAATTTTGAAACTCTGGAAATATCATAACCTTGTTTTACATTTCTGATATCAAATTTGATACCAGTAATTG
>MFXJ01000065.1:374-7227 GCA_001787465.1 Candidatus Peregrinibacteria bacterium RIFOXYB2_FULL_32_7
CTGTTTTTATTACCGAATTAAACCATTTAATGTCATAAGCAATATACATACTTTTTTGTTGCTCCAATGTCCGTTTTTTCTCCGCAATTTTTGCCCTATCAAAATTATTATTTACCGCCAAATTCTCATCAGTTCTTCCTCTTCCAGCCGATGATAATAATTGCAAATCGCATGTCCCTAATTCTTCCAAAATTTTATTAAATGGTCTTTGTCTTAATTGATTAATTTCATTTAGATTAAAAGTTGTATCAGAAGCGCCAAGATTTTTGTTATAATTTTTAGTATACAAATTCGTTCCTTCACGAATTGCTTTTGCATTAGCTGGATTTATTGATTGAAGAGCTTGAATTGAGTTTGTATCATTTGTTGAATGATAAAAAAGAACTCTTTGTTTTATTAAAACTGTTAAAAGTTGAGGATTTCCTTTATTTCTTTCGGCAAAATTGGCAAATCCTTCCTGTGATAATTTGATACATAATTGGCAGAGCGGATGTTTTTTCCCTAAAATAAAATAAAAATTATTTAAAATTTCAGATAAGGAATTGAAAAAATTTATTTGTAGTAAATTCCTAGCTTCTTCCTCTTTTCCAACAAAAAGTTCAGTACTTTTGTTCCAATTTCTTCTTTTCCCAGTAAAAGTTTCTGCTAAAATTAATAAATTATTTAAATTTTGTTGATTATTAGGATTTGAACAGCAATTTACTAAAACATTTCCAGTTTTTTCATTTTCTTTATCTAAAGCCGAATGAAATTCAGCCACTTTTCTTTCTTTATAATTTGTTAAAAATGCTGTTAAATTTTTGAAATATTTATCGATTAAAGAATCATATAATTTATCATTAATAACTTTTAAATTCAAAAAAGCTTTTTTGTTTTGATCTAATTCACTCATGCCTTGTTGTAATAAAATTTGTTCGTCAGGTAATCCTTTTAAACTATTTTTAAAAAAGTTTCTTACATGTTCATCTCCACTTTCAATTGCTTCTTCAAAATCTGTTTTATCCCATTCCTCAGATTCATTTCTCTCAGATGTTTCGTCTTCTTTATGCGATAAAATGTCATTAGCTTGATTGCCTTCGTCTTTTTTGGCTTCAGTCTTAATTTGTTCCATTAAACCCTGAAAGGAAAGAGGTCCATGGAAAAAGATAAAACTATGAATATTTTCTAAAAATTTAAACATTTTCTAACTTTTTTAAAATATTTTCAGCTTCATTTTCATCAAGTGCTTTTTGTTTTGCCCTTGATTCTGTAATGACTTTATTTACTATTTCTTGAGTAGATTTGTTAAAATTTGAAACTATCTCTTTACCTTTATTTCTTAATTTCTCAAAATCTTTTTGCTCCTGAACTAAAGTTCCATAAAGTTTCTTTTGCTCTTCCAAAGACATTGCCTTAACTTTTTCAATATATTCTTCCATCTCTTTTTCATTGAATTTAGCTTTCAAAGACCTTGAACTCCGAATCATTTGAATCAAATCTATTTTTGCTGTCTGAATTTTTGCTAAAGTAGGCATTTAAAAAATTTTGAATTTTAAATTTTGAATTAACTAAAAGCTTCATATTCTTTATATTTTATCATAATTTTTGCTAAAGTTTAAGCAAATCGCCTTGCATTTTAATTAATTAACACCTACAATTCTGCCGCTTAAATTTTTATTCTTTATCCTTAAGTTTTATGTCTGATGATCTTCTAAAACTTCGAAATTTTGGTATCTGTGCTCATATAGATGCTGGCAAAACTACAACCACTGAACGTGTTCTTTTTTACACTGGAAAAAGCCATAAAATAGGAGAAGTTCATGATGGCGAAGCAACAATGGATTGGATGGAACAAGAAAAAGAGCGTGGTATTACTATCACTTCCGCCGCTACAACTTGTTTTTGGAAAGATTGCCAATTTAATATTATTGACACTCCAGGACACGTTGATTTTACCGTAGAAGTAGAACGCTCTATGCGCATTTTAGATGGTGGAGTCGTTGTTATCGATGCTTCACAAGGAGTAGAGCCACAGACTGAAACTGTCTGGAGGCAGGCTGAAAAATACTGCGTACCAAGAATAATATTTGTAAATAAAATGGATAAAGTAGGAGCTGATTTTGATTTTTCAATGGATTCTCTTTGCGAACGTGCAAGTAAAAATTGTGTAGCGATTCAATTACCTATAGGACAAGAAGACAAACTTGAAGGAGTAATAGATATTCTTACAATGAAAGCTTATAAATTTGAAGGAGATAAAGGGGAAAAAGTAATAGAAATTGAGATCCCATTAGATTTAAAATCTAAAGTTGAGACTCTACGTTCAAGATTAATCGAAAAAGTATCTGAAAATGATGATGCCTTAATGGAAAAATATTTAGAAGGAGTTGAACCATCTATGGAAGAAATTAAAAAAGGCATTAGAAAAGCTACTGTGGCCAATAAAATTTACCCAGTCTTAGCAGGTAGCTCGTTGAAAAACATAGGTGTTCAATTACTACTTGATGCGGTAATAGATTATTTACCTTCACCGCTTGACGTTCCTTCTATCAAGGGAACCACGTCTAACTCTCAAGAGGAAATTACCAGAGCGCCTGACTTTTCCGCACCTTTTTCAGCTTTAGCTTTCAAAATTGCTACTGATCCGTTTGTTGGTAAATTAGTATTTTTTAGAGTGTACTCAGGAACTTTGAACGCTGGAAGTTATATTCTAAATCCACGTAGCGGTAAAAAAGAAAGAATTGGCCGACTGATTCAAATGCATGCGAATTCAAGAGAAGAAATAAAAATGGTAAGGGCCGGCGACATTGCCGCAACTGTTGGTCTTAAAGATGTCATCACCGGAGATACTTTATGCGATGAAAAACAAGAAATAATACTTGAATCTATGCAATTCCCTGAACCAGTAATCCAAATCGCTATCGAACCAAAAACAAAAGCAGATCGAGATAAAATGGGACTTGCTTTACAAAAACTTGCTGAGGAAGATCCAACTTTCAGAATTAAAAGCGATGAAGAAACTGGACAAACTCTGATTTCAGGCATGGGTGAACTACATCTTGATATTATCGTCGATAGATTAAGACGAGAATTTAAAGTAGAAGCTAATATAGGCAAACCACAGGTTGCTTATCGCGAAACAATTCAAACTGAAATGGAGGCAGAAGAAAAATATGTTAAACAAACTGGTGGTCGCGGACAATATGGCCACGTTGTAATTAAACTGACCCCTCTTGAACGCGGTGCTGGTTATCAATTTGATAACAAAATAGTAGGAGGTAAAATTCCAAGAGAATATATTCCAGCTGTAGATAAAGGAATTCAAGAAGCTATGACCAGAGGTATAGTAGCTGGATATCCAGTAGTAGATTTAAAAATTGAATTATTTGATGGCTCATATCATGATGTTGATTCATCTGAATTAGCTTTCAAAATTGCTGGCTCACTTGCTTTTCAAAAAGGCGCTAAAGCCGCAAAACCCGTTCTACTTGAACCAATCATGGATGTAGAAGTTTGCACCCCTGACGATTTCTTTGGAGATGTGTTAGGAAATTTAAGTTCTAAACGTGGTCAAATAAAAGAAAGCTTTGAAAGAGGCCAAGCAAAAGTTATTAAATCTGAAGTTCCTTTAGCAGAAATGTTTGGTTATGCAACTGAACTTAGGTCAATGACCCAAGGAAGAGCTGGATATTCAATGGAATTTTCTCGTTATGAAAAAGTACCAAATAATATTGGTGAAAAAATTATTTCCGAAAAAGGTTTAAAGAAAGAATAAACTTACTACGCAATAAATCTAACAAAAAAATTCCTTGCAAACGTAACTTATTTACCTTAAAATCATTTGGCATTTGAAAACTTACCTTTAAGTTTTCAATCAAAAACCCTTTTAAAATCCTAACTTTAAATACTATGGCAGGCGTATATGATAGAAGTAAACCACATATTAATGTTGGTACTATAGGCCACGTGGATCATGGCAAGACAACTTTAACAGCCGCAATCACAACAGTTGCCGCTACCAAATTCGGTGGTGCTTCTAATAAAGCGGTAAAATTTGATGAAATTGATAACGCTCCTGAAGAAAGAGAACGCGGTATTACAATTGCAACTTCTCACCAAGAATATGAAACCGACAAAAGACATTATGCTCACGTAGATTGTCCAGGACATGCTGATTATGTAAAAAATATGATTACTGGCGCCGCTCAAATGGATGGAGCTATTCTTGTAGTGTCTGCAACAGACGGTCCGATGCCTCAAACTCGTGAACATATCTTGCTTGCTAGGCAGGTTAACGTTCCTTCTGTAATCGTATTTTTAAACAAATGCGATATGGTAGATGATCCAGAGATGCTTGATCTTGTTGAAATGGAAATTCGTGAACTTCTTAATAAATATGAATTCCCTGGTAATGAAACTCCTATTATCAGAGGTTCTGCTTTAAAGGCCTTAGAAAATCCATCTGGACCAGATGCTGAACCTATTGTTGAATTATTAAAAAAATTAGACGAATATATCCCACAACCAAAAAGAGAATTGGATAAACCATTCTTAATGCCAGTTGAAGATGTTTTCTCAATTAAAGGTAGAGGTACTGTAGCTACCGGTCGTATTGAACAAGGTATTGTAAAAACCGGCGAAGAAATAGAGATTGTCGGTATCAAAGAAACGAAAAAATACACTGTTACTGGTGTTGAAATGTTTCATAAAACTCTTAACGAAGGTCAAGCTGGAGATAATGCTGGAATTTTGTTACGTGGCGTAGAAAGAACCGACATTGAACGTGGTCAAGTTCTTGCTAAACCAGGATCAATCACTCCTCACGCGAAATTTGAAGCTCAAGTTTACATTCTATCCAAAGAAGAAGGTGGAAGACATACTCCATTTTTTGCTGGCTACAAACCTCAATTTTATATCAGAACAACTGATGTTACTGGTTCTATTAAGCTTCCTGACGGTGTTGAAATGGTAATGCCTGGAGACGATATTAAAATGACTGTTGAATTAGGTTGCAAAATTGCTATGGACGAAGGATTAAGATTTGCGATCCGTGAAGGAGGCAAAACTGTAGGTGCTGGCGTTGTTATTAAAATTATAGAATAATTTAAATTAAAAAATGACTCATCAATGTATTCGTATTCGAATTAAAGCATTTGATAATAAAGTAATTGATAATGCTTGCGCAACAATTATTGATATTATTCAAAAGAATGGTTCGATTTATGTTGGTCCTGTTCCTATGCCGACAAGAATAAAAAAGTTTTGTGTTAACAAATCAACTTTTGTTAACAGCAGAGCGAAAGAACAATTTGAAATGAGAACGCACAATAGATTGATCGATATTATTCAATGCACGCCAAAGACAATTGAAGCCTTAAGTGGAATTGATTTGCCAGCTGGTGTAGATCTTGAAATTAAAATGCTTAGTTCAAAAGAATAAAAAAATATTGACTTTATTAAAGTCATGTCTTAAAATTACGCCGCTTTAAAACTTTAAATATTTTGTCAGCGGTAAAAGCTGTTTACATAAGTTAGAAAAGTAAATTAGGTTCCTAATTCTAAATTAGGATTTTAAATCCAAAATTTACTGACTAAATTTAGTCCCTAACCTCTATTATAATGTCCGGATTAATGGGCTCAAAAATCGGTATGACTAGAATCCTGAAAGCTGATGGAATTGCAGTTCCTGTGAGTGTAATTAGAACAGGACCCAATCAAATTCTACACAAAAAAACTGCGGAAAAGGATGGCTATCTTGCTTTAGTGCTTGGATTTGAGCCTCTAAAAACTCCTAAAAAAACTAAAAAATATCGATATATCAAGGAATTTTCTATCAATAGCGAGGAATTTGATCAGTTTGAGAAAGGTAGTGCAGTTGATCTTAATATTTTTAAAGAAGGGGAAAAAATTACCTTATCTTCCGTGTCAAAAGGAAAAGGCTTTGCTGGTGTAATGAAAAAATGGAATTTCAGCGGCGGTCCAGCAACGCATGGTTGTACTCGACATAGAGGCCCCGGTTCTATTGGCGCTCGTGCTAAACCCGGTAGAATAGAAAAAGGTAAGAAATTACCAGGCCGACTTGGAAATGAAAAAGTTACTATAAAAAGTGAAATTGTTATGATTAATCAAGAAAAAGGTTTAATTGCTGTCAAGGGAGCTGTTCCTGGCGCTAAAAACAGCCTAGTAATTTTAAAAAAATCCTAAAACTAAAAATTTAAAATTTAACATTCAAAATTCATTAAAATGTCTTCGATAAATTTATATACACAATCCGGTGAGAAAAAAGGAGAAATAGAAGTAAATGATGAAATTTTTAACGTCAAAAATGCTAATCATATGTTAATCCATAGCGCTTTAATAAGGCAGGGGTCTAATGCGAGACATAATATTGCGCATACAAAAACTAGAGGAGAAGTACGTGGTGGAGGCGCTAAATCAAGACCGCAAAAAGGTAGTGGTCGTTCAAGACAAGGTGGCATAAGAAATATTCATATGCGTGGTGGTGGCGTATGTTTCGGTCCTCGAAATAATAGAAATTTCTTCCTTATGATGCCTAAGAAGCAAAGAAGGAAAGCGTTATTTTCCACTTTAACTTTGAAACAAAAAGACGGTCAAGTTTCCGCTTTAGAATCTTTCGATAGCCAGGAAATTAAAACGAAAATATTTGTAGCGATGCTTGATAAGTTACCTTTATCTGGTAAATTATTGATTGCAATACCTGAAAAAAATAAAATATTTGAACTTTGTGCTAGAAATATTCCAAATGTAAAAGTTATTTTGGTTCAGAATTTAAATATAAAAGATGTTCTTGAGTACGATAATGTGTTGTTTTTGAAAGAAGCATTAACAAAAGCAGAAGAAATTTTTCTAAGCA
>MFXJ01000066.1 GCA_001787465.1 Candidatus Peregrinibacteria bacterium RIFOXYB2_FULL_32_7
TAATTGTAGCGAGCGAAGCCAAAGTAAATGCTGTAACTCTTGATATTCCGATTGAGGATCTTGAGCTTGATATGAAAATTTACCTAACGTTTCTTTACCAATATCAAAAATTTTCATATCAAGCTCAAGATCCTCAATCGGAATATCAAGAGTTACAGCATTTTCTTTGGCTTCGCTCGCTACAATTACATCTTTTGGTATCACAAATTTCTCGTGTTCAATTTCAGCAGTCATCATAATTTCTTGCGCGATTTCTTTTTTATCTTTTTCATAAAGTGACTGCCCAATATCGTATCCCTGCGCATACAAAAATGTATTAGCAATTCCGCCTCCAACCAAAATATTATCAGCTTTATTTAGAAAATTTTTGATTATGCCAATTTTTGTATCAATTTTTGCTCCTCCTAGAATAACAGTTAACGGTTTTTTAGGATTCTTTAAAACTTCAGACAGTACATCAATTTCTTTTTGAAGAAGAAGTCCGGCATAACTTGGAAGATGTTTCGTAATAGCGACAATTGAAGTATGCTCTCGATGTGAAGCTCCAAAGGCGTCATTGACATAAATATCAGCTAATTTCGCAAGTTCTCGCGCCATTTTATCATCATTTTTCTTTTCGCGAGGATCAAAACGTAAATTTTCTAACATTATAATTTTAGCTTTTTCTGGCACTGATTTCGGCGTAATTTCATTTATTTTAATAACTGATTCTTTTAAAAGTTTTTCAAGTTTTTTAGCTAAGACATCAGTTTTTAATTTTTCAATAATTTCGCCTTTTGGACGGCCAAGATGAGTAATAATAATGATTTGTTTCGCACCTTTTTCTAGTAAAAATTTAATTGTCGGAATAGTTTTGACAATTCGGCTATCATCCTCAATTTCGCCATTATCTTGTAGTGGAGTATTAAAATCGACACGAAGAAGAACTTTTTTAGAAGCTAAGTTGGCAGTATTTAGATTCATGATTTTTTAATTATGAATTATAAAATTACAAATTATGAATTTCCAAAGCCATTTTCCCTCCAATATACCCCTTATTCTTACTCCAATCTCGTGTTTGCGCCCTTTCTTCTGCATGTAAAATATCATTAACCATTAGGACTTCAAAAATAATCGGAATCTCAAAATTAAGCATTATTTTCATAATTCCTTCAACGCACGCTTTACAAACCATTTCATAATGACCTGTTTGACCTTTAATAACACAACCTAAAGCAATTATTACTTTATATTTTTTAGTTTTAGCTAATTTCTGGCAAGCTAAAGGTATTTCAAATGCTCCTGGAACTTCAATTACTTTCCAGCTTTTTTGTTCAATATTATTTTCCTCAAAAACCTTAATACAGCCTTTCAAAAGATTTTTTGAAATTTGCGGATAAAAATTTGAACAAACAATGGCAAACATATTTTAAATATAAATTTAATATGAAACAGTTATTGTGTCGCTAGCCATTTATAAGCACTAGTTAATTGATTATTTTCATCACTAGTTACGAAATCTGGCGTATATGGAGCTAATCTGCCTTTTGGGCTATACCATTTAGCAATTGTAAATCTTACTTCTGCTTTTGTAGTTTTGTCTAAATTAAATAATTGCTGAGCCACAAATTTTCCATGCGTTTTTTCACCAACTATATAACCTCTACCAAAGTCCTGCATTGCACCAACAAAAATTTCTGAAGCTGAAGCTGAAGCGTTATTTACAATTACCGCTAAGGGTAAATCGGTTTCAGCTGGTGTTTCAGTTATAAAACTTTCAGTAGAATTATTATTATACACAAAACTAAATCCTTTTTTACCTTCAGGCAAAAACATCTCAATCAATTTATTAACTTCTGATACCAAACCTCCGCCATTGCCTCTCAAATCAATAACTATTCCATCAATTCCAGTTTCTGAAGCAAGCGCTGTTTTTAAATGTTCTTCAAAAATATCAATAACTCCTTCTTTATTAAAAGTATTAATAATTGAGTTAAGGAAATATTTATCTCCATATTTTACAATTTCAGATTTTACTAAAGTTAAAGTTATTTTTGCTCTGATCGCGGTTTTTATGAGCTCTTGTTTAATAGATGAACGATAAATAGTTAATTTGACTGATGTCCCAGCTTTTCCTCTAATTAATTGCGCCACATCAGTTGTTGTCATGTCTTTTATTTCGGTATTATCAATTTTTCTTATAATATCAAGAGCTTTTAATCCCGCTTTTTCTGCTGGCGAATCAGTAAAAACCGTATCAATATAAACTTCACCATTTTCATTAATACTCAAAGAAGCACCTATGCCTTCATATTCATCAGTATTATTATTTAATTCTAAAAGACTTTGCGGCACATAATAAGCATATGGATCAACAGTCTGATTTAATTCTTGAAATAAATTTTGCAGTACCGCTTCTTCCAAATCCGTATAATCAATTTCTTTATCTGTCGGCGATACTAAATAAGTTTTTACAAGATTCCATATTTCTACAATTTCTTTAAGATTGGCATCGCTTAAATTAGTAAAATCATCAGGATTTGGGGCTGGCTGATCAGTTTGTCCAGAACTTGACTCCGTATCTAAGTTTTTAATACTTTGATTTAATAAACGCACAGAATTATCAATTTTATAAAGCCACATCAAAAAATCTTCACCGTTCATTAAAACAAAAGGTGAAAATTTGTCGCTATCTGTACCTGGGAAGCCTATATTTTTCGCTAAATTTGCAATTAACTTGTCATCTTCATTTTGAATATCAAGAAATAAATTTTGAGATTCAGTTAGAAGTGGATTTACTTTAATTCCATACAACTGAATAGCAATTCTAGCGGCATCAATTCTACTTATAAATCGTTGTGGCAGAAGAAAATCTTTATCAGGCAAAGCTCCAAAAAAGTAAGCCATTTTAATAATATTTTTTTCTTTTTCTGTTAATTGATTCAAATCTTGATATGGAGTTTGAGTTTGCGAATATTTACTTAAAAAATTATCCAATTTACAAGCAGTAATTAAATTAAGCATATCTTCTAAAGCATCTATTCGCGTAATATTTCTTTGTCCGGCGATTTCATCTAAATATGAATATTCAAAACAAACATCTTTTAAATAAGCATCAGCTATTTGATATTCTGTTTGATTTTCACTTGCGTATATCATCGTACTACCAAACATATAAATCGCTAAAAATCCAAAAATTACTAAATTTTTCAAAGCTTTTTTCATGATGAATTGTGTTTTTAAAAAATAAAACTATACTACTCCGCTTTTAAATTTTAAAATTAAGTAATATATACTCCGAAGCTTAATTATTTATTTTATAAGGTAAATAAACAATATTATAAAGCTACGTAGCATTATACAATTTTAAATTATTAAAGCGTAGGAGTATACTACTTGGCATTTTAAGGAAAATTATGTAGATTTGCTAGGGAATTTAGATAATTTTAAATTTTAAATTTTAAATTTTGGATTGTATGAAAACTAAAATTTTTTCTTTGCTTTTACTAGCTATTTTACTACTTAGTTCTTGTAATGAAACTAAGAATAATCCTGAAACTTCTGTAATGATTGTTCCAAGTTTTAATAACTTAGAAAATCCTGCAAATTTTGAAACGTATTTTAATAATATTTTATTCACTTATCAGACAAATAAAATTGATAAAGTCATTTTCAGCGGTTCTTATGAAAATTTAAATAGCACGGTCTCAAGAGCAAAATCTTTAGCGGATAAATTAGGCGGACTAGGAGTTGAACCGAAACTTGAAGAATGCGCTTTAATTGATTATCAATCATATGAAGCTGTTGCTAGAATGATAACCACAGAAAATGTTTCAAAAATTTATATCACCGCGGAAACATCAAATTATGAAAAAGCCTTAATAGAATCTTTTATTGCTTTTCAAGCAAATAAAAAGCAAAAAAAAGAAATTAAAGAAGAAGTTATAAAAGCCTTAGCTTCTAGTATTGATAATAGAGACTTCATCTTAAACGGACTCCGAGACAAAGTAAAAACCTGGCAAAAGGACATTAGCAAACTAAAAATCGGCATTCAAAGGACAGCTTTTCCAGCCTTAACTGATGCTGAAAGAAAAACAGAAAGATTAGCAAATACTTTTATAGAAATTTTAGCGCAACTGGATGATGAAAAAGAACAAGAATTAATTAACACCAAACTTTCTGAAATAGCCGGAGAAAAAGGAGATATTGAAACTGCGAAAGAGTTTTTGAAAGGATGTTTTTAATACGCCCTCGCAAAAATCACTCTCTGCTTTGAAGATTTGCCTGAATAGATGCACTTACCTTCCTCTTGTTTATTTTCCAAAGGTATACACCTGATCGTTGCTTTGGTTTCTTCTTGAATTTTTTGCTCGGTTTCTGTTGTACCGTCAAAATGAGCCAAGATAAAACCACCTTTTCCTTCTAAAACTTTTTTGAACTCATCATAAGTCTCTACCTTAGTAGTATTTTCTTCTCGGAATTTTAAGGCTTTTTGGAAAAGATTGTCTTGAATTTCGTTTAAAAGTTTTGGAATTTGCGTATCTAATTCTTCTATAGCAATAAAAGTTTTTTCTTTTGTATCTCTTCTGGCCACTTCAACAACATTTTTTTCTAAATCTCTCTGACCAATAGCAATCCTGATTGGAACGCCTTTCATTTCATGCTCAGCAAATTTAAATCCTGGTTTCTTAGTGTCATCATTATCAAATTGCACTGAAATATTTTGTTTTTCTAAAATTTCTTTAATTTCCAAAGCTTTTTTCGAAATTTTTTGAAATTCTTCTTCAGATTTGAAAATAGGAACAATCACAACTTGAATCGGAGCAAGTTTCGGCGGAAGGATTAATCCATCATCGTCAGAATGAGTCATGATAAGTGCTCCCATTAGTCTTGTGGAAACTCCCCAACTGGTTGCGAAAACATATTCTTCTTTTCCTTCTTTATTAATAAATTTAACATCAAAAGCTTTAGCGAAATTTTGTCCCAAAAAGTGTGAAGTACCTGATTGAAGAGCTTTGCCATCTTGCATTAAAGCTTCTATACAATAAGTATTTATTGCACCAGCAAATCTTTCATTTTCAGTTTTTTCGCCTTTAATTACCGGCATGGCCATATAATTTTCCGCGAAATCTCGATAAACTTCCAGCATTTTTTTCGTTTCCTCAATCGCTTCTTGTGCTGTTGCATGTGCGGTATGTCCTTCTTGCCATAGAAATTCCGCAGTGCGAAGAAATAATCTTGTTCTCATTTCCCATCTAACTATATTAGCCCATTGATTAATTAAAATCGGTAAATCGCGATAAGATTGTATCCAGCTTTTATATGTATTCCAAATAATCGTTTCCGATGTCGGACGAATAATTAATTCTTCTTCTAATTTTGCCTCTGGATCAACAATAATATCTTTCCCTCCATTTATGGCCTTAAGACGATAATGAGTAACAACAGCACATTCTTTCGCGAAACCTTCTACATGTGAAGCCTCCTTACAAAAAAAACTTTTAGGAATTAAAAGAGGGAAGTAAGCGTTACTATGCCCAGTCTCTTTAAACTTTTTATCAAGAATTTCTTTTATTTTTTCCCAGATCGCAAAACCATAAGGTTTAATAATCATGCATCCACGCACAGCTGAATAATCAGCTAGTCCTGCTTTGATGACAAGATCATTGTACCATTGTGAATAATTTTCTTGCCGAGATGTAATTTGTTTAGACAATTTTACAAATTTTAAATTTTAAATTATTCTTCTAAGCTGACTACTTTAATTTCAATATTTTCTTGCACATTTGGAATATTTATCGCCCAAGCTGGCCAAGTTTCAATTTTTACTTTATTCACTTCCGGTAAACTCTGAATATAATTATTTGCTTCTTCAATTGTTTTACCAGCAATATCTTTTATTATTTTATCTCTTATCCTTTTACCAGTTTCCGTATCAGCGTCAAGATTAAATTCTTCTAAACCTGATAAAATCGCGGTTATTTTTATTTTTTCTTGTTTTTTATCGATTTCAACTATTTCAAATTGTAAATTTTGTTCGTACGTCTTTACTAGTCTCTTCTTAGGATTCATATGTTTCACAAGTTCAGCTTTTAATATTTCTATCAATTCATCAAAATTATAATAAGGAACTTTTACATGCATTTGCGCCTGGACATCAAACTGAGGAATGAAATTGTTTAAAATATTTTCCGGCAAAATAACACTTATTTTATCTTTTTCAATCAAATTATCCTCCAAAACAAGATAAAAATTAGTATTATGTTTTTTGTTAATTGTTAAGATTTCCTCTTTTAATTTTGTTTTTAAATTATCTAAAACCTGATTTTTTATCAATTCTTCCGCCGCAAAAAGATCCTCTTCTGTTACTAATTCTTTAAAAGCAGTTTCACCGCCCGTAAAAGGCTCATAACTTTCCGCATAAAGCAATTTTTGACTGGACTGACTAAGTCCAGGAAGAAAAAAATTTGTTGGCTTAATATTTCCTCTTACTCCAATTATTTCAGCAAAAATATCAGACTCATCAGCCACAACATTAACTTGAATTTCACCTGGAGCATCTGTCTTTTTGGGTGGAATAGTAACGTAATCTTGAACCCTAAATACAAGTCCTTCACTTGTTTGAAGCCTAGTATTCGGTATTAAACTCCATGGATTATTACTTAAATTAATTAATTTAACTTTACCGACCGCATTTTTTCCTTCAAATAATTTACCAGTTGCACGATAAGTCATTTTTTCAGAAATATCTGTTTCATAAAAATACATTGGAATAATGTGCTGATCCTTATTTTGTATTTCCGCTGTATATTTTTCATTATCAGCTAAGACAATATTTAAAGGTTGAGTCGTAACATCTGCTTTCGGCGTTATATAAATAGTGGCTCCAGGCAAAATGATATAAGCGCTAACAATTAATATAGCTATACTCATTATAATTAGTGTAGAAAGAGCTCTTCTATTAGGAATAGAAAAACGGACTTTATGTTCAGATAAAATTCTTGGGCGTTTTATAAAATGTGAAAAAATTTTCTGAAAAAAATTATGATCGTTTGACGCTTGCCTGAAATTTTTCAAAATATCAAAAATATGTTGCTTACTTTTTGGTAATTTTTTAAAAATATTTTGAGCAACATTCGAACTAGCAGATATTGGCTTAATATTTAATTTATTATCAAA
>MFXJ01000067.1 GCA_001787465.1 Candidatus Peregrinibacteria bacterium RIFOXYB2_FULL_32_7
AGCAATCTCGTATTTACATTACCTTGAACTCTTATTTTGGCTTCATATAAAAAATGCCCAAATTTAGGATTTTTTTCCTTTGCCAAAATTTCCCATAACTCTAAAAATTCAAGAACATCAGCTTTTTCTTTACTTAATTCTTCCAAATACATCCAAAGACTGCTTAAATTTTTATTTTCAAAAAACTTTTTTAATTTTTCTTCCATTTCAAAATATAAAGACGCATACTCTTCGTCATGCGCAAATTTAAAAAATTTACCAGGCCGACCCGCAGACCAAAATAAATATTTTTTTAATAATTTTTCTTCTAAATTAAAATCTTGAGCGAAATTTTTCATTTCTTCATTAGATAAAATTTGAAAATTTAAAATTCTCGCCCGCGATTTAATCGTATCTAAAACTTTTTGAAAATCACTGGTTGTTAAAATAAAAATTACTCTTTGATTCGGCTCTTCTAAAGTTTTTAAAAAAGCATTCGCCGCTTCATTTGTTAATCTTTCAATATTTTTTATCAAAATTATTTTATATTTTTCTTGAATACTCAAAACTGCCGAAGCACAAACTTTTTTAATTTCTTCAATTTTTAAACTGTCTCCATTATCACAAACAATACTAATATCAATATTCGACTCTAATAAATTTTCTTTTGCCAGCCCTAAAATTTCACGCGCAAATTCTTTTGCCAAAGTAAATTTCCCAATGCCTTTTGGACCAGAAAAAAGATAGGTATGAGCCAAAGATCCTACTTTTAAATCATTTTTCAAAGCTCCATATTGTTTTTGATGACCTAGCATATTAAGAAAAAATTTACCAAATTATTTATATCCTATCAATTAAACTTAAGATTGTTTTTCTCTATCTTCATCTTTAAAAATTTTAACGGTTCCAAATTCCCCATCATATCCAGCTTTAATTTGAATATCGCCGGCGCGCATTTTTCTAATCCCTTCAGCAATCAGTGGTGTTGCCACTTTTTCTATATCGAAAATTTCTTTTTTAAGTAAAATTGAAAATTCATTCCCCAGCGCATTTAACATGTTTTGATAAATAATTGCCACTTTTTTTGAATTAGGTCCTACTTTAAGAGCTTCAGCAATAATTTCAGGCAAAGGAATAATAGATTTAAATGGTCTGGCTTTTCTAGGTTTAAAATTTTCTTTTTTATCCGCAAGATCTTCAACTCTATGAGCAACACCAATTGTGACTTTTTTCCCACATTTCGGACATAAATAATTATTTTTAATCGTTTCTTTTGGAGAAAGTCTCATTTGACAATTACGATGGCCATCAAAATGATATTTGCCTTCTTCGGGAAAAAATTCAATTGTAGCTATAAATTTTTCTAAATCATTATTTTTTATAGCAGTATAAATAGATTTATAATTTAAGTCAGTATTAAAAACATTAGCTTCCCGACCTAATTTTTGCGGAGAATGAGCATCAGAATTTGAGACCAAAGCTAAATTATTAATTTGAGAAAGCCTGAAGTTCATCGCTGGATCTGATGAAAGTCCAGTCTCAAGCGCGTAAATATACGGCGTAAGTTCCTCAAAAGCTTCTTTCAAAGTATCGAACCCTGACATAGAGCCAAAAACTGAAAAATGTGGCGTCCAAATATGAGCTGGAATAAACAAGCACTCTTCAGAAACATCAAGCATAATTTTCAATAATTTTTTCGCATCCAAACCAAGAATTGGACGACCGTCAGATTTTAAATTTCCTATTTTATTAAGTTCAGCGCTAATTTTTGCTACATATTCAAATTTTGGCGCAACAATAACATTATGAATTTTTCTAACTTTACCATTTTTTTTATAAATTGAGCTTATTTCAGCAGTTAAAACAAACCTTATTTCATTTTGGCATGATTTCGGTATTTGCGTTTGAATCTGCTCAGCATATTTATCTTTTAATTTAAAAAGACCTTCTTCCGCAGGTTCAAGTTTTTCATAAAGTTCTTCAAACCAGCGCGGATGAGTAAAATCACCAGTACCAATAACATTTATACCTTTAAGCTGTCCCCATTTGGCCAAAGAGACAATATCCATTTCTTTAGAAGTAGCACGAGAATAATGCGAATGAATATGAAAATCGGCAATAAACTGCATTTGTTTTTTATTACAAAATTTATTATATAATGCTTCTCTATCCTAATTTTTACAATGGTTTTTCGCTTTCTTCTTGACTCAACCTCCTGATTTTTATAAAATCAACAAGCTTTAAAAGTTTTATTTCATTATTTTTTTTATATTTCAAAAAAATTTAGATTAAACGAACAGATTAGAGTCCCTCAAGTTCGACTTATTTCTGAGGATGGCGAACAAGTTGGTATTGTCAGTCTTCAAGAAGCAAAAACTCGGGCGGAGGAAACTGGTCTTGATTTGATTGAAGTTTCTCCTAACGAAAATCCTCCAGTCTGTAAAATTGAAGATTACGGAAAAATGATTTATAAGCAAAAGAAAATAGAAAAAAAACAAAAGAATAAACAAAAAGCTAATGCCGTTAAAGGGATAAGAATTAGTATTGGAATTGGAGAACATGACCTTGAAGTCAAATTAAATCAGGCGAAAAAATTTCTTAAGGACTTGCATCCTGTAAAAATTTGCTTAACCTTAAAAGGACGAGAATTAGGACAAAAAGGCATAGCTATCTCTAGACTAAAAGAAATGTCTGCCAAGCTTGAAGAGTCCGCTCAGATCGACCAAGAACCAAAAGCTCAAGGGTACAACGTCTTCATGATTTTAATCCCAAAAAAGGGATGAAATTCAAAATCTAAAATCTAAAATTTACTAAAGTGAAGCTAAAAACACATTCAGGTTCAAAAAAACGAATTAAAGCCAAAAAAAATGCGGCCGGCAAAATAAAATTTTCTTATCAAAAAGCCGCACGCAAACACTTGCTTTGCAATAAATCAAAAAGTCAAAAAGGCTTACCAGGAGAAATTGAAGTTTCAAAAGGCAATACAAAAATCCTAAAAAAACTTTTACCGTATGGGTAAAAGTAAATTTCAGGAAATAATTCATAATTCATAATTCATAATTTCTTAAAATGACTCGTGTAAAAAGAGGTGTTACCCAAACAAGACACCACAAAAAAATACTTAAATTAGCAAAAGGTTATCGAGGAGGTCGAAGTAAATTATTTCGAGAAGCCAAAAGAGCAGTTATGAAAGCAGGTCTACACGCTTTTACCCACAGAAGAGCAAAAAAACGCGATTTCCGAAGTCTTTGGATTATTCGTATCAATTCTGCTTTAAAAGAACAAGGCATAAAATATAACCGCTTCATTCAACAAGCAACTTTGAAAAAAATGCAGATTGACAGAAAAATGCTAAGTGAATTAGCAATGAATGAAATAGAGATTTTTAAAAAAGTGGCTAAAGAAGTAATGGCGTAAACCGAGGAATTGGTAATTTGGAATTGGATAAATTTTGTGAAACAAAATGTTTTTTCTAATTACTAATTACTCGTTATAAGTTACTTATTATTATTTCCTATTCTCATTCGTATTTTTTCACAACTACGCTTGTAATCACTACATCTTTAAGCGGTTTATCAAAACTTGGATCAGTTTCTACGTTAGCTATTTCATCTAAAACGGCTGTTCCTTCATAAAGCTGTCCGAAAATTGTGTATTTACCATCAAGATATGATACTTCCGGCGCTTGCACTATAAAAAACTGACTTCCATTAGTGTTTGGACCTCTATTAGCCATTGAAAGAGCGCCTTTAATATGCTTTAAATTTTCATCAATCTCATCGTTAAAGCTGGTACCTGGTCCTTTGTATGAATATCCACCTCGACCATCTTTAAATTCAAAATCACCGCCCTGAATCATAAAATTCTTAATGACCCTATGGAAAATATTATTATTATAATTTCCTTTATCAGCGTGATATTTGAAATTTTTTACTGCAGAAGGAGCAAGCTGTGGGAAAAGTTTTAACCTGATTTCACCATAATTGGTGTTCATAATAGCGATTAAATCACCTGATTTTGGACAATTTGTTTGCATAATATTATTGTTATTATTACAAGATAGATTATTTAAATTTTCTGTGCTAGGCTTTTGACAAGAAGAAAGGAAAAAGAGCAAAGAAGAAAGAAAAAAGAAAGAAAGAAGAAAAATCTTTTTCATAAAAAATAAAAATTAACAATTCACGTTTGTTATTCTACATAAATTTCTTAAATTGTCTAAAAATTAATGATTTTACAAAAATTTTTTCGCGGCCTGATATTTTTTTTCTTAAGAATTTTTACCAAATTTAAACTTTGGAGAATCAAGCCTCAAATTATTGGAATCACAGGAAGTTATGCAAAAACAAGTACTCGAGAAGCTTTGGCCTTAATTTTAGCATCTAAATTTAAAATTAAAAAAAATCAAGAATCTTTTAATACTGAATATGGCATTTGCCTGGATTTATTAAATATTGATAACACCGGAAAAATTTGTGGTAAACATTCAATTAGGGCATGGTTAAAAATTCTAATCAAAGGATTTATCAATGCTCTTTTTTCTAAAGAGAAATATGACAAATTAATTTTGGAAATTGGCATTGATAAACCAAAAGATATTGATCTCATCTTAAAAGTCATTAAACCTAATATTCAAATTATTACTGGAATTACCTTAAATCATGTTGAATTTGGATTTGAGTCTGAAGCTGATATTTGGAACGAAAAAAAGAAACTTTTATATGCCTTAAATCAAAATGGCACAGCTGTTTTAAATGCTGATGATAAATATGTTTCAACTGCAATTAAAGATTTAAAATGCAAAATTATTAATTTTGGAGAAAATAATAAAAATGCCGATCTCCAAGCAAAACTTTTATCAAACACAGTTGATGGCCTTGAAATTGAATTTGAACATCAAGGGAAAAAAGCAATTGGTAAATTTGCCATCCTTGGCAGTCATCATTCTACAGTTCTTCTAGCCGCAATTTCAGGAGCTTTGGCCTTAAATTTTTCTTTAGAAGAAGCTATAAAAATTTTGGAAAATTTTCAATTACCTGAACACCGGATGACAAAAATTGAAGGAATAAATAAATGTATCATGTTAGATAGCACCTATAACGCTTCTCCAAAAACATTAACAGCGGCATTAGATTTACTCTTAAGCTTGTCAGCCAATAGAAAATTAGCAGTTCTGGGCTGTATGAACGAATTAGGTGATTTCAGTAAAAGAAAACATATTCAAGTAGGCAAATGCGCGGCCGATTCCGCGGATTTATTAATTGCCGTCGGAGATGAAGCTGATTTTTATATCCAAGGCTGGAAAGAAAAATGCGAAAAACAATATTTTTCTTTCGCAGATTCACAAATGGCCGCTCAATTTCTTAAAGATTTTGTGAAAGAAGGAGATTTGTTGCTAATAAAAGGATCGAGAGGAATTGAAATGGAGCGAATCGTAGCCACATTAAACGTGAAACATGAGGCATAAAATTCGAAACAATTTTTATATGTATATTGTTTTATATTATAATAATTAAAAATTTTATTTCTTAAATCTAAATTTTATGTTTAAAAATTCTACTAAATTAAATTTAAAAAATTTCTTTTCCAAACACCTTTGGCATTTATTAATTGTCATCTTAGTTGTTGTTTTAATTTGGCAAAATTTAAAATCTGATAATCCGATATATGAATATGATACGGGATATGCTCCAACTAAAGAACTTATGCAATCTCAAGATTCTGTAATGCGATCAGAAATTTTGCCTATGGCTGAAAATTCCGTATTAAAAATGACAGATTATAATCAGAATGCGACAACTATTGCTGCTATCAGTGATAAAAAAATTATTAAAACTGCAAATATGACAGTACAGGTGAAAGATGGTGAAGAAAGTTATAATCTTTTAAAAAATAATTTAGATCAATTTTCCGCTTTTGTTGAGAATGCCAATGTGTATGAAACTTATTATGAAGGTAAGCCAAAAGAAGCTAATATTACTATTCGCGTGCCAGTAGAAAACTTTGAAGCTTTTTTAACACAGCTCAGAACTTATGGATATGTAAAATCAGAAAGTGTTTCAGGCAGTGATGTAACTGAGCAATACACAGATTTCTCAGCTGAATTGACAAATTTAGAAATGCGTGAAGAAAAAGTTCGTGAATTTTATGAAAATGCAAAAGACGTAGAAGATACTTTAGCTATCTACAAAGAACTTGCTCAAATTCAAGCACAAATTGATAATATCAAGCAAAATTTAAAAAACTTAAAAAATCAAACTTCTTATTCAACTATTTATTTAATTTTTACACCAGAAATAAAAATTACTGAATTCACCAATCCGGAATGGAATATCGGTATTATCTGGAAAGAAGGTGTAAATGATTTAATCTCTGCTTTACACTTTGTAGCCAATGCCGGGATCAAAATCTTCATTTACGGAGCAATCTGGATACCTGCAGGATTGATTATTTGGGTCGTTTGGAGGAGAATAAGGAAATGATCTCTATATTTTCTCATATCCGCCTTTCTCTAATTCCTTTGCGAATTTACTTCCGCCAGATTTAACGATTTTACCGTTTTTAAAAACATGAACTTTATCTGGTTTAATATGACGCAAAATTCTTTGATAATGAGTAACTAATAGAATTCCCATATTTTTATTATCATGTTTAATCTTTTTTATTCCATCGCAAACAATCTTCAAGGCATCGATATCCAATCCAGAATCAATTTCATCAAGCATAGTCAAACTAGGTTGCAAAAGCGACATTTGCAAAATTTCCATTTTTTTCTTTTCACCACCAGAAAAATTTTCATTTAAATTTCGATAAACAAATTTTCTTTCAATCTTTAAATCTTTTAATTTTTCGCTTAATAATTTTTGAAATTTAAAAACTGATAAAGGTTCAAATTTTTTATCTAAAGATTTATGATAATTGTTATAAATTGTTCGCAAATAAGTCCCAA
>MFXJ01000068.1 GCA_001787465.1 Candidatus Peregrinibacteria bacterium RIFOXYB2_FULL_32_7
AATTTTAATATATTTACAAAAGGAATTGATTATAACAAATATTTTTATATTAATCTATATATTTTACATTTTTTTAAGAAAAGATACTAGAGGATGTTGCTGAAAGACAGGATCAAAAGATTTTCAGGTGGAGAAAATAATTTGATAAAATAGTGGGGAAGAATTTTCTAACCCCATTAAATTATGTATGAAGAATTTATTGCTAATTTTCTACCAAAAGGAATTTTGGAATGGTTTGATATAAAAAACTCAAACCGAAGCAAAAGCTACATATTGTTCAAAAATTACCAAAGAAGATGGAAAAATAAATTTTCAAAAAGATACCAGCGAAAAAATAATAAACAAAATCAAAGCCTTCACTCCTTGGCCATCCTGCTATTTTTTTTGGAAAAGTAAAAAGATAAAACTTTTAGAAGCTTATGAAAGCCCTCTTCAAAAAAATATTAACAACTCAAACTTGGAGGTGGGATGTACTTTCCTAACTTCTGAAAACATCTTCCACATCAAGACCAAAGATTCCACAATAATTCCAAGAATCCTTCAACTAGAAGGTAAAAATCCATGCGAAATAAATGCATTTTTAAGAGGCTATCCAGAGTTTAAAGCAACAAAATTATCATAATTACCAATTACTTAATTATCTAAGCTACTTTTTTCTCCTCTTTTTTCCAAAGAAGAGCTCCGCTACTATATTTATATCCTCCACCAAGTTCATGAGCACCTCCGAAATCAACTGTTATTAAATTCCCTGTTCTATCCTTAATTCTCGAATCTTTAATATGTTGAGGGAAATCACCTCCTCTGTTTGTACATTGACCATGTATTTGTTCGTCTTTTGGTGGTACCACTATGGCATCATATCCATTATTTTTAGCAAATTCTACAGCTGTCTTATACATATAATCATAACAAGCTTTTGAACTTACTTTATCCAAGAAACTTTCAAATGGATTTGGACCAAACCATAAATATTTCTTTCCATCTTTTGCTCCTATATTCAAATACATCGACAAACCTACACATTCACTTGTATCTTCATCCTGAAATACAGTTTCTAAATAATTTTTATTCCTCCACATATTTTGATCTCCTGCTATACATAAATAAGCTCCCATTCTCGCATTTGCTGTCTCTTTTGTTTTCGTAAAATATCCTCTTATTTTTCTTTTTTTTGCTGATTTTCCTACTATATTTTCTTTTAGTCCTCCTATTTCTTTTTCTTTTGCTTCTTCTTCTATTACTTCTTCATATTTATCTAATTCTTTAAAAATTCTATTTATATCAACTGAAAAAAGTTCCTCTAATTTACTATTTACATCAAATCGATATTCTTTTCTCAAAGATTGCAATTTTGGTAAAACTTCTTGAAATTTTACCATAGTCAAGTCTTCTCTGCATGGTTCAATAATTTCTTCAATTCTTCTATTAAATCTTTCTTTCGCTTCTGCTTCTTTAGCTTTTTTACCGTTATCATCATCTTTTTCTTCAAATCTTATATTTGCTCCAAAGATTAACCTACATTGTCTTAAAAGAACATTAAATTTATCTGAAACATTTGGATTTTCAAAAATTCCTCCTTGAATTCTTCTTTCTATACCTGGATCTACTGGGAATACTCTTTGTAATCTCTCTTCTATTCCATCTAAAGTTAAATTATTTCTAATTGGATCTAATGCTTCAACAATTCTAGCTCTAAATGGCTGATTAGCTTCCTTATATAATCGCAAAGCTTCAGGATGTTCTTCTTTTCTTTTTTCATATGCTATTTTTTGTTCTGCATATACTTTTAATTGGTTTTCATGTTTTTTCTTTTGCTGTGTTGTAGCTGTTTCTGCTAAATTTTCAGGTTCAACGGGCTCTATTGGTTCAGGTGGTTTTTTATCTCCTAAATCATCTACTAATTTATCTACTAATTTTTCAAAACGTAATTGTTCATTCCCAAATTCTTGATTCAAAATTCTTTCAATTGGTACTTTTTGTCTTACTGTTAATTCAAATCCTCCTTCAGCTTTTACTTCAAATATTTGTCCGAATCTATCTACTATTTCAGCATAATGCTCCCCTCCTTCTGCTAAATTTTCAAATATGTCATGTCTAAGTACATGTTTAACATTTTCCCCATACAAAACTGATAATTCCGACCAATAGCTATAACATCTGCTTGCTCGATCGGGCTGACTTTTGGCCGTATCTGCTGTTCGTTGATAATATGCTTCCAAATCTTCATTATACGCATATTTATACTCCACAACTAAATCTAGAACATCAGTGTCAGCTTTATATGAACTGCCTAATATTGCTCTTTTATGCGCTTCTGAAATAAATAAGGTTAAAAGTTTTTCTTTCATACTCAAACCTTCTATTTCTTTAAATCTTTCATGAGCTTTTACTTCAAAAATTATATCCACTTTTTCATCAAAAGCTTTCTGAAGAGCTTCATTGTTTGGCCCCCTACTTCCCACAAATTCTCTAATTCTATCTGTTCTTGCTTTATATTTTTCTAATTCCGCTTCGTCTCTGTCTAAAACTCTAGTTACAGCCTCATCTCCTTCAGCCGCTGATGGTTTTACTCTATATCCAAGTAACCCTGTTAATTCTGTTGGATAACCTGCTTTATCATATTCATAACCTTCCAAATGGTCTAAATGGTCTCCGCAGGCTAGATTTTTTTCGTATGTTGAATAATTTCCATCCGGGAACACATATTTTACCATATACATATATTCAGGCATGGCTCGAAGTTCTGCTAAGGCTTGAGGAATTAGACATTTGGATTGTTCATGGAGAGATGAAAGATATGATGTCGCAGTTTCAGGATTTTCCCTATTATAAAATCTACTAAATTCATCAAAAACTACAGGTTCATCATATATTGAAGTTAACTTTACAAATGGTACTGCTAATTCTAATTTACTCATATCTTGACCATAAAGTCCTCTAGCATCAGCCAATCTTTCTACCACAAAAGAAGATTCCTTTTCACAAGTATCAACAAAAAATCTAAGCATTTTTTCATCAAAAGGATCTATTTTTTCAGCTACATATTTTAAAGTATTAAGATCGTCAATCTTTTTTCTATTAAATAAATCTAAAACAATTTCAAATTTTATAAAATTACTTTTATATATTTTTCTAAATTCAGCCAATTTTTCCATTTTCTCCTTTTCTCCAGCAAAAAACATTCTATAAAACTCATTAAATATTTCATCAGAGCCTGTACATGTTTCTACAACTTCAGGATTACAAAAAACATTTTTTTCTCTTTCTTTATGATACTCGGCAATTTTTACACATTCTAAAAATTTCTCATCATCATCATGATATATTGGCTCAAAAGCACTCATATAATATAAAACTTGCATTCCAAAATAATCATCATCATTTGTTCCTCTTCTTATAATCCTTAAACATTGTTTAAATCTATCATCATTATTTCCATAAACATTAAAAATTTCCGCTAAAGTGCTAACATAACTATGACCTGACTCATTAACACCAAATTCCAAAAATTTAGCCAACCTCCAATCACTATCACCATAAGCTTCGTAAGCTTTTCCAACAGCCTTTATAAAATCAGTCCAATAATCATTATTTTTCGAAATCCTTACAATTACCCCACCTACAGTTATTATATCCTGTTCTGCTTTTAACAACTCAACAAATAAATTAAATCTATTCCAATTAAAATCCTCCTGTTCATAAGCTCCTTTTGATTGAATAAGTGATATTACAGCATTTCCACCTTTTACTTTTGCTAAATCTTTAAATTCTGCAAAAATATCATCATCATCTTTATAAATACCTTCATTATAACATAATGTACCCATAACTTCAGATCCTTGAGCGATACCAACTTCAATTAAAGCATTAAGCCTATCTTCACTTTGATTATATTTACTATTTCTATCAGCAGAATAAATAATACAAACAGCATTTTTTCCAATTCTAGCAGCTCTTGCATAAATATCTAATTTTTTTGGATTGTTCAAAAAATATTGATGATTCTGAGCTTCACGCAAAGACATACTATCATAATACCCCTCTATAAGATTATTTATACCTTCTTCCCCTCTATCTTCAAAAAGTTTACCAATTACTCTAATGCGTGACATATGAAAATTATGAAAGTCCCCTGTATCATCTATTGCTTGAGAAATTTCATAAGCCTCTTCTATATTTTCTTGAGCTCGAATAGCTTTTCCCATAACAAGAAAAATTTCTTCTTTTGAACAACGTTCACAACAACTTGATTCTAGCTCTGCTTTTCGCAAAATTTCTAATCCTTGACCTCCATGCTTCTCTACAACATCTATCATCACATCAAAACCGTCCTCATCTTCTCCTTGCATATAAAGTTCTGAATAATATCCTCCTTCTTCTTGTTTTCTTTCACTTTCTTTATATAAATCATAACACTTCACAAGAAATCTAAGAGGCACATAATCAGTTGCACAAGCAGTAAGAACTACATTTTGCTTTCTATCATTATCAAGAATAGGCTTCATTAAAATTAAATCTTTCATAGTACTAACTCCATCTCCTTCATCAATATTCTGTCTAATCATTATATGCACATATTGTTTTATACTATTCTCATTCCTACCATATATACTCATAGCTTGAATCAATACATCTTTATTATTAGCCAAAACATCCATACTTTCATTTAAAGTGTTTTCATCAGTACAAAGACATACTTCAGCAAAAGTTATAAATAATTGATCGTCTTCTTCAAAATGTTCTCTATATTTTAAAAAAGTATTAAAAAATTTTAAATCTTCTCTTTCAGCAATTTTTAAAGCTAATTCAAATCTTTTATCATTATCACTATACAAATCCTGAGCATCCAAAAATGCTAATAGATTTGCGGATGGTATTTGCGTAGTTCCTTGAAAAACTTTTTCCAATATACAAAGCCTATTTCGATTATATACAGGCACCTCATCAGCACCATCTCCCACACAAATTGATTCACCAAACAAAGCAGGTAAACTTCTTCTCACAACTCCTCTCAAACTTACAAATGCTTCTGAACCTTCCTCTACATGATCCAACAAACAACATTTAGCTATTTTAGATGCAAGTTCAGTTTGTAATTGTTCATCAATAGACATTAAAAAACGTAAAGAATCCTTTTATTATACCACAAAGAACTCTATTTTTTAATCAGAAATTTAAAAAAATCCTCAAAACAATCAAAAACACCCTTAATTTAAATTTTATCCCCCATTAAATAAATCATTTCCTCAAATCTCTCCCTATCAACAAAATCATCCGGCTTGTCATCTTGAGATACAATCCCATTAAAATATCCGAAAACAAATATATCTGTATACCATTGCCTATTTTTTACTATATCTAAATTTAAATTGGCAAATTTTCGCATTTCATCTTTGTATTCTATACTAATCACAGACTCATCTACATAAGGGGCTTTGATATCAAAAGCTTTTGCAATCATAGTCAACGCCTCAGCTAGATTTATATTTTGTTCTGCTTGAAAAAACTTTTGAATTTTTAAACTTTTTTCTCCTTTCCCATTAACAATTCCTAATTTTTTAGCTGTCAAAATTATTCCAGCATGAGCATCCTCGCGCGGAACATCAAAAAATACATCCTGATTTACCTGCAAAATTTCCGCATTTATTGCTTTCAAAATTAACTTTATCGCATTTAAACGATTAATATTGCCTTCAGGGATTTCCACTTTTTCTTCAACTTCCAAAACATCATCTTCAACTGAATCTAAAGTTTCATTAAATCCTAAATTTCTTGTATCAATGTCAATTCTGCTTCGACAAACTTCTTGCCCCTCTTCTATCATATCTTTTGCAATCACACATAATTTCAGATCCTTAATAAATTTATTTGGCAAATCCTTAGCTGTATTCCAAAAAAATCTTATCTCATTTTTGGTGCTACCACCTTTTACAAAACCATTTTCTGTTCCGATTTGAAAAGCTTGATTATTATTAATAAAAACAGGCGTTGATTGACCCAAAGCTACAACATCATCACTAATTGTTGCGATTTGATTTTCTTGAGAATCAGGCTCAATAAAATAAACTTTTAATTGTAATTTATTTCTTTTAACTGAAATATCTCCATCGATATCTTTTATATTCAAATTTACAAAAGTTCGTCCCTCACTATCATAATTGGTGCTAACAAAAAAATTATCAATTACTGGCAAAGCATTCGTATTTTCAATGATATTTTCAGATTGACTTAAATTTCCAAAATCATCTTGAGCAAATAATACAAAACTGTATTTAGTTCCTTCCTTTAAATTTGTAGCTATAAAAGAACTTGTTAATAAATCACCTTGTCCAAAAACATATTCGGATATTCCCCCTCCCAAACCTATTTCTTTTGCCACCATTTTATAAAATCCGTTTTTAAAATGTGATTCTTGAGGCGATGCCCATTGAAAAGCAATAGATTTAGAACTAATTCCATCTTCTTTAACAACAAAATTATTAATTTCGCTTGGAGCTAAATTATCAATTACAAAAGGACCAGCTTTCAAAGCATCGCTTGCCGTAAAAACATTAATCAAATAAACTGATAAATAAACTTTTTCACTATCTATATTTTTCAAATCTTCCGAAGTGTCCCAAATGGCTGTAATTCTATTTGATCCTTCAGAAGTATTAACGCCCTGAATCTGATAACCGGAATCAACAACTTCTAAGGGAGGCAAATCATAAAAATTCATTGAAGCCTTAGCTGACAAAATTTTCGCGGTCTGCCAATTCCGACCGCCATCAATAGAATACTCAATTCTTACCAAAAGATTATTCATACCACCATCAGCCTTAAATGAAATTTCAAAATTTTCATCAGGCAATTGTAAAACATTCAAAGATTCTAAAAGCGGTTTTTCATAATTATATAATGGACTTTCAGCGCTTAAACTGCCTTGGCTTGATAAAATAATTTGAGAATAGAAAGGCTCGCTTTCATCTTCACCATCAAATAATATAGCTTTAATAAAAGCATTTTTTATATCCGAAGTCGCCGCCAATGAATTTACTTGTTGCGGCCATAGCAAATCTAAA
>MFXJ01000069.1:0-7047 GCA_001787465.1 Candidatus Peregrinibacteria bacterium RIFOXYB2_FULL_32_7
TTTACAATTATTAGATAATTTTATAAAAGAGTTAGAAAATGCTTTATATGCAGGGATGTTGAGTTCGTATGCTCAAGGATATGATTTGATTTCTACTGCGGCAGAGGAGGAAGGTTGGAAAATTAATTTATCTGAAATTTCAAGAATTTGGGAAGGAGGATGCATTATCAGAGCAGATATTTTAAATTTTTTACATAAAGCGTATTCAAATACGCCTAGTAGAGACGCATTGCAATGCGTCTCTACCAAGCATTTATTTGAAATTAATAAAATTAAAGATGATTTGAAGAAATCTATTCCTGATTTGCGTAAGATTGTATCTTTTTGCGCAGAAAATAGTGTCCCTACGCCAAGTTTATCAACTGCTTTATCATATTTCGATTCAATGACTAGAGAAAATTTACCAGCAAATTTTATTCAAGGTTTGCGTGATTATTTCGGAGCGCATACGTATGAGAGAATTGATAGAGATGGAAGTTTCCATTGTGAATGGATTCTTGGGTAATTTAAAAAAATTAAGCGGCTTTTCGATCACAATTATCTATAGCTTCTTGAATAGTCATGCCGCCCCTATCATATTCTTTAAGATATTTTTCAAATCTAAATTCTTGAAATTCTATAGGAGTATATAACTTGGAATTATCTGCTAGATATTGCTCTGCCTGCATAATTTGTAGGAACGCTGTTTGCTCAATGTCTTCATATGCTTCTAAAATATACCTTATACAATCTCTAAAAGTTACAACGCCAGCAACAACATCATCATGATCAGGGTTTCCAAAATCGATATCAAGAGTTTTTTGTATTACAGAATAATGCATTTTTCTATTTATAGTACCATCAGGATTAACTATTCCATCCGTATAAGAACCATCTCTAGCTATTAGTGCTCCTAATACATTATTAATTTTTTCCGCTTCAGTAGCAGTTAAAGTTTCCATAAGGTTGGGTACTTTTAGTGAACATTATCTATTTTATAATATATTTATACATTCTGGCAAGAGAAAAAATTTGACGAAGAAAAACTAGCAGTGTAAATTAAAATGAAAACTTCAAAAATAAAAGTTTTCCAAAATAAAAATAAAAAATTCTACAGACTGCGCAGTCATTGGTAGATAAAAAGATCTTTGAAAATTCGGTTCAAGGCAGTAAGGAAATGTAGATAATTAATAGTCTGTATTTCTTTCCTGCTTTGTGAATAGGATAAAGAATTGACTATCTTTGTCCGCAAAAAATTTTCTCGATTCAGTCCGCAATCGTTTTGTAAAAAACACTGTGTAGAACTGGATATCAACGGGGAGTCCTTGGACAGACTTTAAACTTCATCCAAAATAAGGCAAGAAAATTTCTAAATTGGTCATTTAGGGAAAACAAAAATCCAAAACAAAAATTACTAGCATAAATGGCTATAATGCCGATGTCGCTAGAAATTGGATTAAAGAGAAAACACCCGCGAAAGCGGGTGTTTTTTTTATTATTTTGTTAAACGTTGAAAAACTTTAGATAATCTAGAAGGTTCTTCCTTTTCAATATTACTATTGAAAAATTTTCTTAAATTATCTGCAATTATTGGATAAATATCATCTGGAATTTGAGATTTAACAGATATTAAGAAGAATTCGCATCCTTCTAAATCCATATTTCCAAATTTTTCTTTCGGCATTAAATTAAGTTCGTCTAATACAGTTACTGGTATATATAATGGCGCTACATCATTTGGATCTAATAATTTAATAAGTTCGAACATTTTTCGAGTATTCTCACTAATTTTCTTTTCAAATTTTTCCTTTTCATCATCATTTGAGCCTTTTTCAACCACTATTGTCCCATGAGTTAAACATTTTGTAATTTTAAATCCATGATTATATAAATTTATAAACAATCTTAAAAGTTTATTTTGATCGGAAATAGCATCAATATTCTGTAATTCAGCAAACAAATCATAACTGTAATAAAATAACATTTTGCCATTTGTTTTTAAAATTCTTTGTAATTCTTTCATTACAGTAGGATCTTTTAAAGTGGCGTCATCCATATATTTAAAAATGATAATATCTACTGAGGCATCCTCATTTGGCAAATTCTTTGCATCTGCTTGTGTAAAATTAAATTTTTTAGGCATTCTTTCATATCTTTTTTTATCTATATGCATTGTGTTTGGAAAAACTGCACGCACAGATGTATCATTACCACTACCTATGTAAACAATATTTGCATTGTCATCTACGCTATATTTATCTCTAAATTCCTTTAAATCTTTAATAGGATCTGCATTATCAATTTTATCAAGCAATCCTGTTCTATAATGTATTTCCCAAATAATAGTTTTAGTAATTTTATTTATTAATGTTGCAGATATTGAACCTATTCTTCCTGTATTTTTTAAAGCATCAATAACTTTTTGTCGAACTTCCATTTCTTTAGCAATTAAAAGCCCTTTTTCTACTAAAGAGAATTCAGGATCTTTTGTTAAAAATTCTGCCACTGATAGTAAGATTTCTGTTAGTTTCATCTAAACATAATAGCATAATCCTTAAACTATATCGAGTTTTTTTAATTATTTTTCTCTCCCTTAAATAACCAAAAACAAAGTCCGGCGTAATAAATTACTAAAATAATTTCATTTACCCATGGAACATTTATTGATGCATATGGAATTTGAGCGCAAAAGTGGGTGAATTTCATCATTAATTCTAAACTTAGAAAAGCTGGCAAACTTAAAATTTTACCAAGTGTGAAATTTAAAATGCTTCCGAGAAAGGCAAAAGCGCCGAACATCATCGCAATAGGGATTAGTGGCGCCACTAAAATATTAGCGAGTGGAGAAATTAGTGAAAGTCTACCGAAATTTAATAAAATAATTGGCACGGCTGTTACTTGTGCTGACATGGTCATTAAAAATGATTCGCGAATGCCAAGTATATTTGGAAGTTTTAAAATTTTACCTAATTTTGGCGAGGCATAAATAAGACCGATTGTGGCAAGAAAAGATAGCTGGAAGCCAACATCGTAAACTAGAATTTTTGGATTAAGTAAAGTCATTAGAAAAGCGGTGAAGATTAAAGTGATGGCAATTACAGATTTTCGTCCAAACCAAATGGCAAGTAAACCGATAACTCCCATGATCCCAGCTCTGATTACAGCGGCTGATGCTCCGACAAAGATTACGAAAACTATTATCGTGATGGATGAGCAGATGATTTGTGTTTTACGATGGAGAAAACTTAAAAGTCCAGAAATTAAAACTATGACCAAAGTGATATTGTATCCAGAAATGGCAATGATGTGAGTGAGTCCGGTTGTGTTGAAATCTTGCATTAAATTATCAGGAATGCCTTTGCGAGAGCCAGTAATCAGTCCAGCTTCAAAAGAGGCATGAGGCTCTGGAAAAAGTTGATTTAATCGATTTTCTACATATTTTTTAAATTCAAAAATATTTTTATAGAAAAAATCGCCTTTATTTTTATGCAAATTCTTAATTTGAGGGCTGTAAATAACGCTATAAATTTTATATCTGGCTAAATATTTATCATACGCGAAATCTTCAATAATTTCAGGTTTAATAAGTTCTCCAGAAATTTCTAAAATATCCCCATATCTATATTCTGGATAGCGGGGAATAGAAATCAAGACTAATCCTTTTAGTTTTTTATATTTTTGATTATGAAAAAAATTTTCAGCGCAGATAGTTAATTTAGTTTGATCACGTCTGGCGTCAACTTCTTTGCAGATTCTCCCTTGAAAAGTTATTTTTTGTCCATTGTAAAAGGAAATATGATTTTCATTGAAATTTGGGAAGGAATATTTAAAGCAAAATGATCCGAGGATTAAAAAAATATAGAATATTAGAAAGATTTTAGTTTTAAGTTTAAAGCAGATGATAAAAGTTAAAGGACAAAGAATAAAGAAAAGAATTTGTAAATAGAAAAATTTCTGATCAAAGTTTGAGGCGAGGATCACGCCTGAGAGGAAGCAGAGCATGGAGAGAATAGTAATTTTGGAATGAGGCATTTCTTGAAGATAAAAAATTACAATCTAATATCTCTTTATATCATTCGATTCTGAATTTTTCATGAAACGAAAATGAATTTTCGATGAATTTTTTGTTAAAGAGAATTTAGGATTTTATCTTTACTTTTCATTTTTTCTCTTATAATCTTTAACACTTATACTACTCCGCTTTTAAATTTTAAAATTAAGTAGTATATGCTCCGAAGCTTAATCAATTATTTTATAAGATAAATAAATAATATTATAAAGCTACGTAGCATTATACAATTTTAAATTATTAAAGCGTAGGAGTATATATTAAATTATTTTGATACGTTTCTATGGAAGATTTTGTAAATAATACGCAATTTGGGAAAGCAAAAAAACTTATTGATTTTGCACAAAATATTATAGTGATATCGCACCGAAGTCCTGATGCCGATGCTGTTGGCGCCAATATTGCTTTGGCAACAGCTTTAAAAAAAATAGGGAAAAATGTTTTTTCTGCTTGTACTGACGCTCTCCCTAGCAATTTAAAGTTTTTAAAAGGAACAGAAACTTTTGCGCAGAAATTTAATTCGCTTGATTTCGATTTGCTTATCACTGTTGATTGTGGATCTTTGCGTCAGATCGAATTTGAACCTGAAATTGCTCGTTTTCGTAAAACAGGAAAAACTTTTATTAATTTTGATCATCATGCTAGCAATGATTTTTTTGGTGATATTAATATTGTGGAAACAAAATGCGCGGCTACTTGTGAACTTTTATATTATTTCTTTAATTTTTGCGATTTTGAAATTGATTTCAAGCAGGCAACAGCTCTTTTGGCGGGAATTTATTATGATACGGGAAGATTTATGCATTCTAATACTACAGAAAATAATTTAAATATTGCGGCTGAATTATTAGAAAAAGGCGCTGATTTTAGCTCGATTATTAAAAATCTTTATAAAACAAAATCTTTTGAACAATTGAAATTGTGGGGGCTTATTTTTAATCGAGCGCGAATTAATGATAAGAATATCGTTATTTCAGCAGTCACAAAAGATGATTTATTTGAATGCGGGGCTTCAAATGAACATATTAATGGAGCGATTGATTATTTAAATACAGTTGCTGAAACGAAATTTTGTCTGCTTCTTACCGAAGATGATTCTCAAATAAAAGCCTCAGTACGAACACAAAGAGAAGATCTGGATTTATCTAAATTGAGTTCTATATTTGGCGGCGGTGGACATAAAAAAGCATCTGGATTCAGTATTTCAGGAAAAATTCAGAAAGATATTGAAGTTAAGTGGCGAATAGGTGTATAATATAAAGAATTTTAAATTTTGAATTTTAAATTTTGAATTTTATAGATAATATTTCGAAGCGCAAATTACGTACCAAAAGTTGCGCTTTTACGCTAATTGAAGTGATGGTCGCGCTTTCTGTTTTAATTAGTGTAATTTTATCAATTACGACTTTAACAATTCATAGTGTAGATATTAATCAGAGTAATGCTTCTAATTTACAAGCTATGTATTTGGCGGAGGAAGGACTTGAAGCCGTGCGTGAAATTCGTGATAGCAATGTTCTTAATAATTATTATTGGTTGGGTAATGAAGGTAAATTTTGGGGCAAAACTTTTGAAAAGGTAGATGTTAATGGTCAATATTTTGTGATTTCCGCAAATGATTTTGTGGATGAGCAAAATGGACCATGGCAAGTTAAACAAGTTGATTTAGATCTTTTAACGGAAAATGAATTAAAAGAGGAAGATAGTATTTTTGATAGATATATATTTATAAAAGCAATTTCTGAAGATGAAATCTATGTTGAAAGTAATGTTTCCTGGTTAGAAAAAAATAAAGCTAAAAAAGAAGTTAAATTATTTACTACCTTAACTGATTGGAGAAATTAAATTATTAAATGGTTATGAACTTTAAAAATAAAATTCGGCAAAACGCATTTACTTTGATTGAACTCACCGTAGCAATCACTATATTTTCTGTTTTTATAGCAGTTATGAGTTCAAGTTATCTTTTTATTACTCGGATGATTCGGGACACACAGGTAGCAAAAAATGTAAATGCTGAAGTCGTTGAAGTTATAGATAATATTGTGAATTCAGCTAGAGTTTCTTTGATTGATTATGATTGTTATTCAGGAGACATAAATACTGATTTTGTTTGTAATTACATTGATGGAGAAAGCGATGAAGGTTTGGAGGATGGGATTTTGAAAAGTTCATATTTAGTTTTATTATCTCCTGAGAAAGATAAACGCACGATTTTTAGAATTAAAGAAAATAAAGCACAAATTTTAAAACAAACATGGATTAATGAGCAATTTGTAGCTGATGATGGATTTGAAAATATAGATGCGGAACCGCTTGGATTTAAAGATTTGACTTCAGCTAACGTTGTTGTTACTGAAGGAAAATTTTATATTACTCCAAATAAAGATCCATTTGTTTCATTTATGAATTTGCAGTATCAGCCACAAGTAACAGTAAAAATGATTTTCGAAAGTAAAGGACAAGTTAGAACCAAAATTTCTATTCCTATAAAAACAACCGTTACTTTAAGGTAAATTGTTAAACTATTAAATTGTTATGAATTTAAAATTTCAAAAATCTGCTAATGCGCTTTTAGTTTCCGTTATACTTGGATCGGTTTTGCTGATATTAGCTGTAACGCTTAATCAAGTTGTGTTGCGTCAATTGAAATCACAATATGAAATTAAAGAAGCAATTCAAGCTTATTATTCAGCGAAAGCGGGTATAGAAAAAGCATTTTTGAATACAAAGAACTCGTTACCTGGCTATGAAGCTTTAGAAAGTATTGATTTAAATTCAGATTTAAATATTGATTATGCGTTTAATATATCTGCCAAGAGTTCTGTTTTACCATGCGAACAGGATAGTAAAGATGGGTGGTATGCTCTCTCTGTACAAGAATCTTTTCGAACGCCTTTATTTGTTGGCAATGAAAAAAATGAACAGATTGATGTTACGGATTTCGTTGTTGAATTTTATGTGGATAGAAAAGTTGACGAGGAGCAGTTTATGCCTAC
>MFXJ01000069.1:7071-11693 GCA_001787465.1 Candidatus Peregrinibacteria bacterium RIFOXYB2_FULL_32_7
CAATTCAAGATTATGTACCAATGCAAACAAGTAAAATTTCCGCAGAAACTCCTTCATCATTTGGTACATTTGGAGATGCTTATACAACCGCAAAGTATTATCAGCCGAAGTCTTATCCTATTAATGAAAGTACTCAATATGTTTTTCATAATAATTATTCAATCAAAACATTTTTAATTGAGCATGAAAGTAATTATTTGGTTTTAGAAAATATTATAGATTTAGGTTTACAATCAGGATTTTGTGATGATCCTGAGTGTAATAAGATTAAATTTAGAGTTAAAGGATTAGAACAGGAATTTGCTTGCAGTACAGTTTTGGTGCAGGCGGACGGGTTTGGCGATAAGGTGAAGCAAAGTTTAGATGCGAAATACAAGCCTGGAGATTTTTTGCCAGTGTTTGATTTTGCTTTATTTCAATATAATGAAGATCAATAAACTGATTTAAGAAAACATTTCTCGCAATACACTATTTCACTTCGATCAGGCGAGTATGTAGTTTGAATTTCATCATTACACTTCATACAATTCCTTTTCCATAATTTTCTTGGATTTCGTAATCCCATTCTCTTTTTATGCCTTTCATCTGGATGTAAATGCGGGATTGGTAAATTCATTTTGCGATAAAATTCTAATTCGGGTTTGATTATTTTAAATGGGCGATTCGTAGATATGCCCTGGCAGGGCATATCTACGGGTAAAATCGCCCAATTTAAAATATCGTCAGGAATATCGGAAATAGAATCTGGTAAAAGATTTGCTGGAATTATTTTTTCAACATGAGGAAATTCCGGTTCATAGTCAGACCAATTGAATCGCTGTAGGGAATGCAGATCTGCATTCCTTACAGCGAATTTTGTTAATGGAAAATAATCTTGTGCAATAGTTTCGTTATAACCCAATAAAGATATTAACGGATCAAAAAATAAACCCCATAATTCATCTTGGATCATTGAGTTTATAATTTTTGATACAAAATTTGAATATTCTTCTTTTGTATATTGTTTATTTAAAATGCAATATTTTTTATTTTTTAAACCAATACATCCGAAACAATCATTGCATCCAAAACATTGTTCACAATAATAAATATTATGATTGTGCCAACAGGCATTTAAACACATACACGAAGTATTACCGGAATTTCCAATACATTCGCATATCGATTCACAAAGATCATAACCGATATAGGCACAATCAATGCAGTCTTTCATATTTGTTCCTGAACCATAAATATATCTGCAATCTTCAGCATTTTTTGTGCTAAAGCTATAATATAAGTTTTTTGAATTCTGCATGTCATCGCCAAATGAATTTTCACAATTTTTTTGAAAATAAGCTCGATGAATTGAATTTTTTATTAATTCTTGAAATTTAGATAAATTATTTTTTGTTTCTGTGTAACTGCCAAAATTAATTTTATGGAAAAAATTTAGATATTCTTCTTTTGAAGATTTTTTATTGAAAATATAATATTCTTTATTTCTTAAATTACTTGAAAAAATACAATTTTTACATCCAATTAAATCATAACAAAAATAACAATTGTTTGAATTAAAACAATATTGAATATATCTAGAGTCATAACATTCACTACAATAATTGCCTTCATAAATAAGTTCACTTTCTAAAACTTCTAAACAATCTAAACAATTTTTTGTTTTCCAATTGTAAGATCCATAAAAACTATCTTCGTTATAATGACTTCCAAAAATCATATAACAGTTTTTGTTCCTATACGCATAATTTGCATATTCACTGTTTTCGGATGCTTGATTCATCAAACTGATTCTTGGTACTTTTTGATATAAAATTTTAAATTGCTCAAAAAAACTTTTTGATAAATCTATTTCCATTGAATAATCCAAAGCAGACCATTTATCGCTATACCAAGTATCATTATCAAAAACTTTAATTTTTATTTCTGGATTATATACTGATACTATTTCTTTTCCACTTAAATCACATTTTCTTTTGTATAAAGTTCTCTCATTTCTAAAAATAAGTTTTCTTTGAAGTCTGCACTCTGGACACAATTTCGGCGCTGGAATTAAATACTTTTTCCCTTCAAAAATTGGTGAAACTTTTTCATAAAATTTTAAATCATCATCAGTGATTTCGAAATTTTGAGAACATTTTTTGCAGGTTTTTTGCATAGATTAGAAAAAATAGAATAATAATTTTTGACAAAAACAATTGCATCTTATATTATAATTGATAGATGGCAAATATCACCATATGGTGATATTTGCCACCATAATTTAAAATTTAATTATGTATACTGATATTTTTCAACAACTTGGACTGGCTATGAATGAGGCGAAAATATATGAAACTTTACTTAAAGAAGGGGAATCTTCAGTAGGTAATATTTCAGTTAAGTCAAAAGTCCATCGAAGAAATGTTTATGATTCTTTGCATAGACTTATTGAAAAAGGTTTGGTTTTTGAGATTTTACAAAGTAATGAAAATAGATATCAGGCTGTAGATCCGAGAAAATTAATGGAATTTATTCAGGAGAAAGAAGAAAGTTTGAGTAGGATTATGCCTGATTTAGAAAAATTGTATAAAGGAACTCCGCACAAAGAAGAAGTTTATGTTTATCGTGGTCATGAAGGATGGAAAAATTACATGAGAGACATGATTAGAATTGGCGGTGATGCATATTTTATAGGTGCAAAAGGAGCATGGCTTGATTATCGTGTAAGAAGTTTTTTTCCGCAGTTTATTAAAGAAACTAAGAAAAAGAAAATGAAATTTTATCATTTATTTGATAATGAAGTGAAAGCAAAATTTTCACATATTTTACCTTTTGTTGGTAAAAATTATAAATTTTTACCACAAGAATATTCAACGCCAGGTGCTATAGATATTTTTGGTGATCATGTAAATATTTTATCAGGGCTTCAAATTGGTGGATTTGTTGAAGAATTTGCTTTTACAGTTATTGTAAATCAACAAGTCGCAGATGCTTTTCGTATATGGTTTAAATTTATGTGGGATTTTTGTCCTAATGTGGAATAGAAAAAATAAAAATAGAAAAGTTAATAAATTGATCCTAAATAACACTTCTCACAATACACTATTTCACTTCGATCAGGCGAATATGTAGTTTGAATTTCCGCATTGCACTTCATACAATTTCTTTTCCAAAGTTTTCTAGGATTGCGTAAGGCCATTCGATCTTTGTGCCTTTGATCAGGATGTCTTCGTGGGATTGGTAAATTCATTTTGCGATAAAATTCTAATTCGGGTTTGATTATTTTAAATGGTTTTTTTGTTACTTCGCATTCAATTGCCCAATTAAGTACGTCATCCGGAATTTCTTTTATAATTGTTGGTAGTAAGCTTCCTGGAATTATTTTTTCAACTTTTGGGAATTCTTGTTCAAAGTCAGACCAATTGAATCGCTGTAGGGAATGCAGATCTGCATTCCCTACAGCAGATTTTGTTAATGGGAAATATTCCTGTGCAACAGTTTCGTTATAGCCAAAAGGAGAGATTGAGGAAGGGAAAAATTCGCCCCATTCGCCCGTCTTCATCATATGTTCAATAATTTTCGGCACTAATTTTTCATATTCCTCTTTAGTATATTGTTTGTTTAAAATGCAATATTGTTTATTTCGAAGTCCTGCACAGCCAAAAAGGTTATTATTTGAATGGCATTCAGTTACATAATGGCTAAAATTTATATGTGAAGATGCATAAATAAAAGCACTATAACTATAATAACCACCGCTACAAATCTCATATGTAAGCTCATTATTACCTGAGCGATTGGCATCATATACATCTTTGGCAATTATAGCTTCGTTACAATATTTACAATCGAAACAATTTTTGATTCCAAAACACATAAGAGAATTTTTGGAGTTTTCAATATCATCTCCACTGCAAGCTTCACTTTTGGTTATGCGGCTACTTAAATGTGAACGTTGAATTTTCAGTTTATTAAGTTCTTGTTGTACTTTTTGAATATTTTCAAGTCTGTTTAAATCTTTTATCATCTCTTCATATTGTTCCTTTGGATAAGGTTTGTTAAAAATATGATATTCCTTTTTACGCAGACCAACACAACCAAAACAATTTTGGCAACCACGACAGTCAATACAAAAACTGCAATCCGTTATTTGCTTGCTGTCATAACAATAGCGAGTGTTATAAGTTTCAAAACACTCGGTATTCATATAATCAAGTTGTCCCTTCACGCAATGAGAACAGTCCATAATATTTTTGGCCTCATAACACCAGTTACAGTAACTGCAATCCTCCATCTTGCCTGACCCAAAAGTTAAATAGCAGTTGCGTGAGTCATTCTGATAATTTGTGTAATCACAATTCTCACAGTTATATCCAATTATTGCTGCTTTTGGCGTGCTTTGCAAAAGATCTTTATATTGTTCAAAAAATAGTCGATTAAAATCAAAATCGCGTCCATAGTTGATAGTATCCCCGCCAGAATGATCTGATCGGGCTGGCCATTTATCACTCCACCAACAGTCACGGCAATAAATTGTATGATTTTTATCAGGAGAATATATAGTTATTATAGTTTTTTGACATAAGTTGCATTTGTGATTATAAAGGTTTCTTTCATTTCGAAAACTAAGTCTTCTTTGTTGT
>MFXJ01000070.1 GCA_001787465.1 Candidatus Peregrinibacteria bacterium RIFOXYB2_FULL_32_7
AAATTGTTTATTTTTTGATTTTCGTTTATCTTATATATAGATAATTTTAAAATTTAAATTTTTATTTATGAAAATTAATTTGCATAATAAACATTTATATATGAATCAGGATCATGAAGCTTATGTTATTCGTAAATTAGAGAAATTGACTCATTTAAGCTCTTTGTTGCAAGATGAATCTGTAATTGCGGATGTAAACGTTGAAAAAGCTAGAAGCAGAAGCAGTGGAGAGCATGTTGAAATGCGTGTTAGCATTACTATTCCACATGGCATTTTACATGCTGAAGTTTTGGATTCAAATCAAATTACGGAAGCGATTGATTTAATTATCGAAAAGTTAAAAACGCAGATTGAGAAATATAAATAATAGAACTCTACGAGAATTATTTAATAATCATTTGATCTCTTCGAAAACCAACACCGATATATTTAATTGGGCAATTTAACAGTTCTTCGATTTTTCTGACGTAATCTTGGCAATTTTTTGGTAAATCGTCAAAATTTTTACAATTTTGAATATTTTCTTTCCATCCCGGCATTTCTATATATTCAACTTCGCATTCGGCTAAAATTTTTAATGAGGCAGGAAAACTTTTTAATTTTTCTCCATTTCTAAGGTAATTTACGCCTATTTTGATTTTTTCGAAACTGCTTAAACAATCAAGTTTAGTTAAATTAAAGCAGTCGTAATTATTTATCATCATTGAATATTTGAGCATAGCAATATCCAGCCAGCCGATTCTTCTTGGACGCCCGGTAGTTGATCCAAATTCATTAGCGATTTGGCGAAGATTATCGGCAATTTCTCCTTGCAGTTCTGTTGGGAAAGGACCGGCTCCGACTCTAGTAGTGAAAGCTTTTACAATTCCAATTACTTCAGCATTTTTTTGAGGCGGTACGCCTAATCCAGCATATATTCCGGCTATTGATGGGGTTGATGAGGTAACGTAAGGGTAGGTTCCATGGTCAACATCAAGCATGATCGCATTTGCTCCTTCCATTAAAATAGATTGATGATCTTTAATTGCTTGATTTAGATAAAAACTGGCATCAATAATCATAGGTTTCAAAATTTCTGCATATTTTTTGTAATTATTTAATTGTTTCTCTAAATCAAATTCTAAATTGCCGTATAATTCAGTTAAAACTTTTACATTATTTCGTAGTTTTTCTTCAAATTGTTCCCATTCCAGAAGATCGCAAAATCGCAGTCCTCTGCGAGAAGCTTTGTCTTCGTAACAAGGTCCAATACCTCTTTTTGTAGTACCAACTTTTTGTTTGCCTTTAAGTTCCTCCTGCTTGCCGTCAATTTCTTTATGATAGTCAAAAAGTATATGAGCTCTATCAGAAATAAAAATTCGATTTTTGTAATCAATATTTTTTTCTTCAAGAGTCTTAAATTCTTCAAGTAAAGTCTCGATATGAATTACACATCCATTTCCAATGACGCATTTCGTATTTGGATGTAGTATGCCTGATGGCACTAAATGAAAGATATATTTGAGGTCGCCAACATAGACCGTATGGCCAGCATTAGCTCCGCCAGCGCTTCTGGTGATGATATCATATTTTTCAGATAGAATATCAATAAGTTTGCCCTTGCCTTCATCGCCCCATTGAGAACCGAGAATAATTGTTATCATTAAGAAATTTTAATTTTTTTCTTTTTCTAATTTTAGATTATATGATAGATTTTGAATTGTAAATTTTAATTTTTTAATTTTTTTATATGTTATCTCAAGACCAAATTAAAGCACAGCTTGTTTATGTTTTGAAGGGAACAAATTTTCCTTGGCTTGGTGAGAAATATGAAGGTAAAATTCGTGATAATTATACCAAAGGCGATAGAAGGATTTTGATTGTGACTGACAAAGTCTCAGCTTTTGATCGCGTACTTGGATATATTCCTTTTAAAGGTCAGGTTCTAAATCAAATGGCAAAATTTTGGTTTGATGAAACAAAAGATATTTGTGGAAATCATGCGATAGAATTTCCTGATCCAAATGCGGTAGTTGCTAAACAATGCAAAGCTTTGCCCGTGGAGATGGTTGTTAGAGGATATATAACAGGAACAACTTCAACTTCAGCTTGGACTCATTATAAGAATGGTGAAAGGAATTTTTGTGGCAATCAACTTCCTGAAGGTTTAAAAAAAGATCAAAAATTTGATTATCCAATTATTACGCCTTCAACTAAGGCTGAACATGGAGATCACGATGAATCAGTTTCTCCGCAAGAAATTTTGGATCGAAATTTGGTAACAAAGGAACAACTTGACTTCTTAATGTCTGCATCAATGGCTTTGTACAAAAAAGGAGTTGAAATCGCGGCTAAACAGGGAATTATTTTGGTTGATACAAAATATGAATTTGGAATTGCTGAAGATGGAAATATTATTTTAATAGATGAAATTCATACACCTGATTCTTCAAGATTTTGGAAAACTAATACTTATCAGCAAAATTTTTCAGCAGGAAAAGAACAGGATAATATTAATAAAGAATATTTAAGAATTTGGTTAGCAAATCAAGGATATACTGGAGATGGACCTATTCCTGAAATTCCAGAAGATGTAATTTGCGAGACGTCAAGAAGATACATTGAAGCGTTTGAATTAATCACTGGGCAAACTTTTTCAGCTGGAGTAGGAGATGTTTTGAGTAGAGTGGAAGCAAATTTAAAAAAATTTAAATAAAAAAATGTGTGAAAAAATATTTCCTCTTGGCTAAAAAAAAAATCTATGGTAGAATTCGTGAGCTTTTTTTATTCTCTTCTTTAAAACTAAACTTTGTAATATGAAACATGATGATAAGAAAAAGATCATGAAAGATCATGGTCGTCACGCGAAAGATACTGGTTCTCCAGAGGTGCAGATTGCTATACTTACTGCTAGGATAAAATTTTTATCAGATCATCTAAAACTTCATCCAAAAGATGAACATTCAAGACGCGGACTTTTAAGACAGGTAGGAGACAGAAGAAAATTAATTAATTATTTAAAAACTAAGAAAAAAGAAGTTTATACCGTTTTGATTGAGAAATTAGGCCTTAGAAAATAATATTTTATATATTAGACTTACTGCATAATAATATTTCTACTGCAATTTTCAGATTTTGGCTACGGCTTTGTAAAAATTTTTCAACATATGTGGCGTATATGCTTCAAAATTTTTACTTTGCCTCGCTCAAAATCTGAAAATTTCGTTACGAAAATTATTATGCAGTAAATCTATTGGAATTTTTATAAGTTAATGCTTTGGATCACAGGTGATCTTTGTTCATTCAAAGATGGCTTGAAGTTCGAAGCATTTCACGTAAAAATTCCATAAAAAAATTTTTAAAACTTAAAATTTTAAATTATGGAATTAAAATTTGCATCTAGTGAATTTGCTGGACGAGACTTTGTATTAGAAACTGGTAAATTGGCTCAATTCGCATCCGGAAGTGTTTGTGCTAAATTTGGCGATATTCAGATCCTTGTAACTGTTGGTGTAGCTCCAGAAGTAAAAGAAGGAGGTGATTTTTTGCCATTATCAGTTGATTTTCAAGAGAAATTTTATGCTTCAGGTAAAATTAAAGGTAGTCGATTTATAAAAAGAGAAGGACGTCCAAGTGATGATTGTATATTAACGGCTCGCGTGATTGATCGTCCGATCAGACCGATGTTTCCAAAAGGTATGCGTAATGAAGTTCAAGTTGTGGCTACAGTTTTATCAACAGATAAATCTATGAATGCTGGTCCGTTGGCGATTACTGCCGCATCGATGGCTATTCTATTAAGCGGTGCGCCTTTTGAACAGGCGGTTTCTGCTGTTAGAATTGGTAGGCAAAATGGAGAATTTATATTAATGCCGACTTATGAACAAATAGAAAAAGGCGATATGGAATTAGTTGTCGCTGGGACAAAAGATGCGATTACTATGGTTGAAGCTCAAGCAAAAGAAGTGCCTGATGAGGAAATGTTAAAAGCTTTAGATTTTGCCCATGGCCATATTAAAAAACTATGTGAATTGCAAGAAGAGCTTTTGAAAAAATGTGATATTAAGGCAATAAAAATTGAAGAAGCGGTATTAAGTGAGGATTTATGTCAAAAAGTAGAATCTTTAATGAATAACGAAATGATGGACGCTTTGTACAGCAAGGGTAAAAAAGAATTTAAAGATGCTTTGTACAATTTAACGGAAAAAGTTTTGGAGAATTTCGCTGATGAAATAGAATGCGAGTCATGTACAGAGGCAAATGTAGAAGAAGCTGTTTATAAAATGTTAAAGAAATATATGAGAGAAAACGTCCTAAGCAAAGGTAAAAGGCTTAGCGGCAGAGAAGTTGCGGAGGTGAGAAAAATTAACTGTGAAGTTGGTTTATTGCCTAGAGTTCATGGTTCTGGACTTTTTAATCGAGGCGAAACACAAGTTCTTAGCTGTGTAACTCTTGGAGGACCTTCTTCTGCTCAAGTGGAGGATACGATGGATACAGATACAGAAAGTAGTTTTTGGCATTATTATACTTTTTTGCCATTTGCTGTGGGTGAGGTGCGTTCATATAGAGGTGTTGGTAGGCGTGAAATAGGACATGGGAAATTAGCAGAAAAAGCCTTGAGAGCAGTTTTGCCGGAGAAAGAGCAGTTTCCATATACAATAGCGATTGTGTCAGAAACTTTAGCTTGTAATGGTAGCAGTTCAATGGGATCTGTTTGCGGTTCAACTTTAGCTTTGATGGATGCTGGCGTACCTATTAAGCGTCCAGTAACTGCTATTGCCATGGGCTTAATTATGGATCAAGAGACAGGAGAGTATAAAATTTTAAGTGATATTGAAGCTCAAGAAGATTTTTTGGGAGATATGGATTTCAAAGTCGCTGGTACCGAAAAAGGGATTACCGCTTTGCAAATGGATATCAAAGTAAAAGGACTTAAACTAACTTTATTGGAAGAAGCTTTAAAACAAGCAAAAATTGGCAGAAACTATATCTGGGATGGCATGAGCAAAGCGTTAAGCGCTCCTAGGCCAGTATTAAATAAAAATGCACCGCTGATTGATTCTTTTAAAATAGATGAAAATGATGTAAAAATTGTCATTGGTAGGGGAGGAGAAACAATTCAAAAGATCACGAAAGAATGTGGAGTAGAAATAAATATTGATGATGAAACGCATCTTGTAACTATTACTGCTCCTGATCGTGAGAGTGGCAATAAGGCGTCTCAGTGGATTAAACGATTAGTTTATAAGCCTCAAGTTGGGGATATTTTTGAAGGTAAAGTCGTGAGAGTAGAAAATTTTGGTGCCTTTGTTGAGTTTGTGCCAGGCAAAGACGGTCTTGTTCATGTTTCTGAATTATCAGATAGTTTTGTAAAGGATCCAGGAACTATTGTGAAAATAGGAGATATCTTACCAGTAAAATTGATGAAAATTGACGATCAAGGAAGATACAATTTATCGCATATCAAGGCAAAGAAAGAGGTGAAAGGAATTGAAAATTGAAAATTGGGAATTGGTATGAATTTCAATGATTTATTTGTAAATCGCAAGAATTAGTGGATGATCCAGCTTGATAGGTAATTTGTAAATTTAGAATATCTGCTTCTTTTAATTTAATTTGTCTCTCTTTTGGAATTTCTATAACTGCTCGATTTAAGAAGTTGTTGTATCGGGAATCTGTTTGAGTTTTGATTTCATTAGTTAGTTGAAGTTCGCTTAAAATTACGATTATGTTTGGCGTACCTGAATATTTGATTGGGATTTGTAGATTTGCGGAAATTATTTGTTTTTCGTAAGTTTGAAAATTTATCTCTGCATATTTAATGTTTTCAGTTAATGGTTCACGGATAAAAGGATCTTCGAGATGAAGATAGAGTGAAATTTTTTGCGGAATTAAAATACCATTTGGTTTTAAAAATTTTCGGATATTTTGCATTATTTGGAGTTGCGGTTCGAAAAACAAGCCTCCGGAAAGAGTTTCAGAGAAAATGATATTGAATATGCTCGATTGGATCTTTTTTGCTAAATTTGGATCTGTAGCATCAAGATTTAAAATTTGGATTTGATTATCTAAATTTAGATATTTGATGAAAGCTTTTGATTTTTCGTAAGTTTCAGGATTTATTTCTAAACCGAGGATATGAAGATTTGGGTTCAAAATTGCCGCAATAATAGCAATAATTCCCGTGCCGGAACCAGCTTCAAGGATAGACAATTTAGAGGGTTGCTTTGATAAAGACCCATTGCAATGCGTCTGTACGATTAAGCTTTTAGCTAGAATCCATGTTCGGTTTAGATCTAAAAAACAGGCTTCGGCATCAATAGTTGTGAATTTTGCTTCATTTTTTTGTGAATAATTAATATTTTTTGTAGCGGTTTTGTAAATTTGAAAAAGCTCCTGAAGAATTTGAGAATCAGGAGAGGGAGAGGAGATAAAGGAGTTAATGAGATTTTGAAGATTCAAAGATGAGAATAATTAAATTTAAATTTATATTTATATAATAGCATTAAATTATAGTATTTTATACACTTGACGAAAAGCATATTTTATCTTAAATTTATCTTCTTAAGTTCTAGTAATATATTATGGAATTAAGCGTTGAAGCGCAAAATTGGGAAGCTCGCCGTTGTCAAAAATTACGTCATTATCAAATTGTTGCAGATTTTATAGAAAATGATTGTGGTGATATTCCTGATATTGAACCGAAAATGGAAGCTCCTTGTCGTTTAACAATTTTAGTAGCATTAAAAGAGGAAAGTAAAAATATTCTTGCTTTACTTGAATCAATTGCTAATCAAGAAGATATTAAAGATTTAGTTCCTCAATTTGAAGTTATTTGCGTTGTTAATAATAGTGCTGATGAGGCTTTGCAACAAACTGCGGCGTTTGTTGATAATCAAAAGACTTTGAAAATATTAAAAGCTTTGGCTGAAAGAACAGCAATTCCTGATGATTTGAAAGGAGCTACTCTGTATAGTCCAAGAACAGGAAAATTCGATATGCCGATTGAGGATATATGGAGAACTATTTGCGAGTCTGGAATTAAGATACGAT
>MFXJ01000071.1 GCA_001787465.1 Candidatus Peregrinibacteria bacterium RIFOXYB2_FULL_32_7
TACCTACTTGTATTTGTTCTTGATCGGTCGGATCATCAAAAAAAGTTTTCCAATGTTTAATTTGTATTTCATTCCACTGAAACATTTTTGCTAATTCTTCTATAGAGCCTATCATGCCAAAAGATTTAAATTTATCTATTAAAATTTCCCAACTTATATTATTAATTTCTATAAAATCACATAAGAACTGAACTCCACCAGCTCCTGCTTGAAGAATAAATTCCGGAATGCCAAGTGCTTTTCCAGAATAAGCAAATAAGATATTGCCAGGCGCATCACTTCTTAAAATTTCCTCATCAATTCTCAAATGTCTTAATCCTTTAAATCCACCGTTTTCTTTATTTTGATTTTTTAAATCCCATGCGCCTCCTGATCTTACTTTCCAAACCCATCTTAAAAAAGGAGCAATTATTAAAGATTTTGAACTTTCTTTTAATTGATTTATAAATTGATCACTGACATTAGGTAAAACATTATTCCAACCACTATTTTGAAAATTTAAAATTTTTGAATTCACAATGCTTTTTTTATACTCCTCATAAGCATTTTTAAGAGCACTTTGTTCGCTTATCTTGCCATCATATTCTCCATAAATATCATCTAATTTAAATAATTTAAATAAGGCTTGTAAATTTGCATTTGATCCATCGCCAATTTCTCTTTTAAAATACCCTGAAATACTTTCAACCTTGGAGGATTGCGCTTGCAACCCAGCCACCACTCCCTCAAAACTCATCCTCCTGTTTTCAGAAACACTAGTTTTTGTATTATTCGAATTACGGATTTCTGCATTCATTTTTTCTATGGTCAATGGTCCTGAATATGTTTTGGCGTTACTGCTAGCCGAGGTAGTATTCAAACTAAATCCACCTGCTATTAAGCTATTCCTGGCTATTGTGGCTTTCATTTCATTGTATTTTTTGACTAAAGCTGTTTGCGTAGCGTCATAATATTTCCCTAAAACGAAACTATACTTACCCTCTAATCTTCTTTGTCTTTTAATTCTACTAAATTCGCGTTCTAATTGGTCTTTTTCAAAAAAATACTGGCTTTCAAATTGTTGTTTTGCGTCCCTGACCTTAATTGCCAGCGGTACTTTAGCTCTTTTTATTATATCTTCTTCAATATAAGCAAGACTATTATTAATTGATCTTAACGTTCTTGGATCATTTCCCGATAAACTTTTTCGTTTCTCTAATTTAGCTTTTTCTTTTAAAAGTTCTTCGAGTTTTGGGTCGATTTCGCCTGAAAGAATTTTTTCTAATTTTAAAATCTTTGCTTTCATATCATCGATATTTGTTTGTTCTTTCGCAGTTGGAATTAAAGCTATATTTTCAACTTTATTAGCAGTTATAGCAAAAAGCTCTTCTAATTGAAATTCATCTAAGGTTTTGGTTGTTCCAAGAACTAAATCTTCTGAAAAATAAATCTTATCTGCTGAAGTTTTGGTATAGACATCTAATTTTTCATATTCTTTTGCCATTTCCTGCAACATTATTTGCGATCTGCGATTTAATTCATCAAATTCATACTGGTTATTTCTAGTCGCTTTCCTCTGTAATTTTTTGCTAATTATTCGTTTCAAATCCTGAATTGATTTTGTTTTTGGTGAAATAAAGTTTGAAAGGTTTGAAAAGTTTGAAAAGTATGGATAAGCGGATTTAATCAAACTCAAAACATCAACTTTTTTCCCTGCATATCCAGCAGTGGCCAAAATCCCTGCGACAATTGCTAATTTCGCCCATGGATTTTGATTGCTTTTGGAATATGTCCCTAATTTTTCTATAAAACTCAAGGGTACTGCTCCTTCATTGTCTGTGGCTGATAATAAAGTATTTAAATCATGAAGTTCTTCTTTACTCAAATTTTCCAAAGAATTTTCTAAATCATTATTATTATCAGAAACTTTTTCAACTTTTTCAACTTTATTTTCAAGTTCAGCCTCAAATAAAAGTGTGGCTATATCTTTTTCATAATTTTGAGGGGCAACAATTTCTAAATCACCTTTCTCAACATAAGATTCATTAACATTACTAGTCATCGGAGCTGTTAAAGCATAAGCCAAATATGAAGTTGAAAATAAAGTAATTATTGAGAAAAAAAGTAGTTTTGAAGCATGATGGCGCATAAACCAAAAAATTAAAAAATAAGTTATATATTTATCTTCAATTTTCCCCCGAAAAATTCACCTGTCTAGAGATATTTGAAAAAAACTTTCGTTTTTTAACACTTTTGCAACGAAAAATTCATCAAAAATTCAGAAAAGAAAAAACTCCGCCTTTTTAACATTCTTTTTATAGTTTTTTGATATTCTAATTTCTTAACATTTTTTCTGTTCCCAAAAATGGATTTCTCTCAACTTCTTCGAACTTTCAATTTCACTGATCATGAAATTACTGTTTATGAATATTTATTAAAATCAAAAGAACCCTTGTGCGTTAAACAAATCGCTAATGGAGTGAAAATCGATCAATCAACAGTTTTTCGTATTATGCCTAGATTTATGGAGAAAAATCTTTGCGAAGAAATGAAGATTGGAAGATATCGATGCTATGTGGCGAAAATTAATAATGAGTTAAGACCGTTTTTATTATTAAAAGATAAAAATTTGATTCCTGAAACTGAATTTTTCTTTGGGGAAGAGGAAATGAAAAAACTTTATTATGAAACAATCACAGGCGAGCCGATATATGCGTTTGTAAACCTTGATAATTTATATAAAAATCTTACTGATTTTGTTCAAAAAGATTATGTGCCAAATAGATGTAAATCGCGTACAAAAGCTTACGTCATAGCCAGTCCATTTAGTTTTGCGGATAATTACGCAAAAGAAGGTGTGAAATATTTAAGACAGACTAAGATATGCAAAGAAATTTTTGATTATGGAGAATTGAACATATATGGAGATAACGTTGTTTTTTTAAGCGTACGTCCACATGAACCACTTGGACTACATATAAAGAATCCTTTTTTAGCACATTGTATGAAATCTATGTTCGATGTTAGCTGGAAGTTAATGTAAAAAAGCTGTTTTTCGAAATTTATTTCTCAAATGTAATTTAACATAAATATCTCTTCGAAAAGTGCCTTTTTCTACTGCTAATTGTGCCAGATCTTGCATTTCCTGATCACCATTCAGCAAAGTTTGCAAAATGCCCGCTTCTTCAAGGTATTTAAGTCCTGTAACTTTATCTTCTTCAGTATCTTCAGAAGCATCAGGATTTATCTTAAATGGTAAATTTACTTTAATAATATCTTTTTCTCCAAAATCAAAACCAGTATTGCGAGCAATATGATAAAGCTGATTTAAAGGTGGTGAACGTCTGGTGCCTGTTATTTTATCTCTAAATGTTCCTTTAGCAAAGAGTCTGCCTTCTTTTTTTGCTTTATCTTCATAAACTTTTTCATGGCAACCATAAAAATTTGGTCTTCCATGCTCATCAAATTTAGTTTCTAAATCTATCAAATTTATAATTACGTCTCCATCTTCTGCAAGCATTTCATTTACACAAAACAGCACTGTATGCAGATCTTGCCAGCCATAAACATACATCAATGTTCTCATGCCAAAAATTATTGTGTCAAAATCATTTAAATTAGCAAATAATTCCATGATAATATGTCGATTTCGCCTAATCTCTTCTTTAATTTTGGCTCGGATTTCTGCAGAAGTTTCTTCTAAAAAATCTGCCTGAATAGGAAGTACTCTTTTCAATAATTCAGGAGAACTCTGATCTTTAATCCTATTATGAATTTCCATACCAATTTCGCGACCATAACAATCCACAAGTCCTTGTGGATCTTTTTGGTCAGGAGGGAGCATTTGGTTTATTCCTGCGAATAATGCGGATTTCTCACGATCAAGAACTCCATATACTCTTTCTCTTATAGACATAAGCTGTTCTAGGACATAAATCTCTCTCATTGATCCACCTCCAAAAAGGCCTATTCTCGAAGCTGATGGCCTAACTAAATTACCATATCCTTCCAAATCAGCTGAATTCATTATACCAGTTAAAAAATCATAAGGAATTGTATTATAAAATCTCAATTTCATATTTGTATATGCTGTTACATCTTTTGGATCTTCTGATCCAAGAATACATGCGGCTTGATGCAGATTATCTGCTTCTTGCGGCATCCCTGACCTTAAAGTTAAATATGCTTTATTAAGAAGTATTCTTTGCGCTGGGCGATCTCCTACTTTACGAGATAAGGCTCGAAGGGCATTATAATATTTCGCCTCAGGAGTCCTTTTATCTGCAATAATACTTAAAATTTGTTCAATATTCACTCCCATCACAGAGACTTCAACAAGATTTCTAGTAACAATAGCTACTTCTTTTAATTTTTCCTGTTCTTTTGAAGCCATCATAGCAATTGCCTTTAAATATTTTCTTAACATAAACAAATAATCCTCATCATCAATTGATTCTCCATTTCTTTTGGCTACTAATACTTCAACATTCTTTCCATTTTCTTTTGTAGACAGACTCATAGCTGTGCCGACACTATTATCTCTAGGTTCTTGTTCCCAAAAATTATGTTTAACTTTATATCCAAATCTTCCTGATCTCTCTTCTTGAACTTGGCTTAATTGTTCTTTAATAGCTGGTGCTAAATTTCCTGATGAATATAAAAGACTACCATCTACTCGCACTTCAATATAATTAATACCCCAGTGATTTTCTCCCATTTTTGCTATTTTCGCATAAACATTTTTTTCTTCATTTCCCGCTAAACTAAATTTCACACATTCTTCTTCTATATTTGCCAAAATTTTTCTTTTTTCCATTTCAGCCATTTCCGACAAGCATGATAAAGCTGACAACTCATCAAATTCCAAAATTTCAGCAAATCCAACTAATACTTCTTTAAAATATTTTGATTCTACAGGAAGCCTCCCTTGAAAACATTTAAAAGCTTCAAGATAACTTGTTTCTGCTAATTTCCTATCATCTCCTTGACCTCGTCTGACTCTGATCTGCGCTTCAAGAAGATGCGCTTTCCCGAGATGATATTTATCTCCTAATTCTGTATATAATTTACAATTTTGTGCACAAATTCTTAAAGCTTCATCAGGTAAAGAAATTGTAGCAAGAGCATGAAAAGCCCTACCCCTATATGATTGAGTTTCTTTATCTGAACTATCCTGAAAACTATTTATAACTTCATAAAGTAATTTTTTAGCTTCTTCCATATATTGAGAATCCTGTTTCGCTTTACCTGTATACGCAATCGCTTTAGCAATTTTAACTGTCCATAAAGCCACATCCGCTAAACCACTATCTTCATCACTTAAAATCTCGTTTATTAAAGCAATCACTCGATTATATTCTCCAATAGCATTATAATATCTAACTACATTTCTTAACGCATTGTATCTTTTAAGTTTACCTGTTCTTTCTTTAGTAATTGGACGAGTAGACATTAATTGTTCTATTAAAAATTCATTTTTTATTGCATTATATCCTTGAACGATCACAAGGTTATTGAAAGTAGCTGAAGCAAAATGAGGATTAATCCCAGGGATTTGATTCACAATTTCTAAAACATCTATACATGCTTTTTGAAAAGCATTTTGATTCCCATTTAATTCATTTGCTATACCTGATTGTGTAAATGCAAAAATTCTTAATATAAATTTAATTACACTTTTTCCTTCCATATTATCTAATAATTCTAAGATCCAATTCACATTAGCAAGCATTTTCATACTATCCCTAGACGGATAATATAAATTAATATTTAATTCTACTAATAAAAACACTTTAGCTAACAAATCTGATTCTGCAATCTCTAAAGCCTGAAAATATAACTTTTCAGCTTCTTCAATATCTTCAGTTGGTATATTTCTAGACTTCCCCATAACAGTCCTAGCTTGACACACCAAATTTCTAATTTCTTCACTCCATAAAATACTTTCTAAACTTTGATAATTAATACTAGCAATTTGTTCTTGGCTTAATTCGGTTTTTTGTGAATATTGCAATGCATCAAGCATGATTTGTAAATATTAAATAGTGGATTGAGATATTGATTTGAAATATTATTATATTTGTTCAGCTCTTTAATTTTTTTAAAGCTGATATTATGAGAAGATTTTTTGCAATATTTTGCATTAGTCTTCTTCTCTTGCTTTCATTAGCTACAGTAGCTTTTGCAGGCGTTTGGGGTGGCGGCGCAGAAACTTTCTGCAAAACCCTTCCAACTGCTCGTTTCTGCCAAAGATAATATCTTTGCTCTCAGCAACCAGCTTGTTCTCTCTGTAAAAATTGAACTTGAAACTGGCTGCTGGCAGACAAGTATTGCTTTGACAACGAAATTAAAAGAGAAGATGACAAAATACCAAAATCATTGTTAAATTTTAGTTAAAAACAATGAGTTTTTTAGTGATATGTTAAAATAAACAAAAAATTTGCTCACATCTTTCAATACAATAATTCTAACTTCTGTCATTTGAAAAACTATATTTATATATTGTTCTTTTTTTACAAATTTTTTACACTGTTTTCGAATATATTTTTTCAAAAATAAAAATGAACAAACAAGCTTTTTCTCTTTTCATAGCTTTAGCTATTATTACTTCTATCAGTATTGTTGCTCTTAGTTTAAGCCGTATCATTATTAACTCAATTGTACAAACCACTGAAATTCAGGAGTCTGAACAGGCATATTTTGCGGCAAACGCCGGTATAGAACTCGCCCATAAAGAACTTAAAAGCGCAGGTCCAGGTTATGAAAGCGGTCCAAACTTTTTTCAGTTAACAGCCAAAGCAGAAGCGAAATGGTGGGTTGAAGGCATTTCTCATTATACCGTCAATGTTGAAAATGAAAGCACTCCTTATTATATCCTTCCCAAAAAAGGCAGTGGTAATATTATTAATAATTGTACTCCAAGTGATTCAGCTCAATATGAAAATT